>CAZQIC010000143.1:0-11243 GCA_964593555.1 uncultured Bacteroidia bacterium
AATTCATGTATTTATTCAGAGGCGGCATGGCATCAGAACAAGCCGCAAACGTTCCCGCAGATCACATGCAAAAGTGGATGAAGTGGATGGAATCGCTCGGACAAAAAGGAATTCTCGTTGGTGGTGAACCGCTTCAACCAACAGGCAAGCAGGTAAATGGGTCAAAAAAAGTAGTAACAGATGGCCCTTTTATTGAAGCAAAGGAATTAGTGGGTGGATATCTTATTGTTAACGCGAAAGACATTAACGAAGCCGTTGAAATTTCAAAAGGCTGTCCTATTTTTGAAGAGGATGGCAAATTGGAAGTTCGCCCCATTCAGAAAATGGAAATGTAATTTCATGGTTGACGTATGCCTGATTCTAAAAATTCAGAAATCTACAAGACAGTTGACCATCTTTTCCGGCAGGAATCGGGAAAGATGGTTGCTGTTTTGACCCGGATCTTCGGTTTCCCGAATATTGAGCAAGCAGAAGATATTGTTCAGGATACCATTTTGAAAGCCCTTGAAGTATGGAAGTGGGGCAAAGTACCGGATAACCCGCAGGCATGGCTCTATCAATCGGCAAAGAACAAATCCATTGACATTATCCGCAGGAAAAAACTTAAATACAAGATCGAAAATGAAATCGCCATTCTCCTTAAATCCGAATACTCACTCGCGCCAATTGTAACAGAAATGTTTACCGTAGGAGAAATAAAAGACAGTCAGCTCAGGATGATGTTTGCCTGTTGTCATCCTTCCATTTCACCTGAAGCACAAATAACATTGATGCTAAAAACACTCTGCGGGTTGAGCATTAAGGAAATCGGCAATGCTTTTCTAACGAATGAAGAAACGATCAACAAAAGATTATACAGGACGAAAGAAAAGATACGTGCAGATAAAATTTCATTGGATTATCCCGGTGCTGATACAATGCCAAAACGCATGGATGGAGTGTTAAAAACACTTTACCTTCTTTTTAGTGAGGGATACAGCTCCTCTCATCCTGAAAAATTGATCCGGGAAGATTTGTGCGAGGAAGCGATGAGAATGACGATTCTGCTTTCTGAAAATCCAAAAACGAACCATCCGCATACAAATGCTTTGCTGGCACTAATGTGTTATCAGGTCTCCCGTTTCAACACACGACTGGATGATAAAGGGCTTATTATTCTATTAAAGGACCAGGACAGAAGCCAATGGAATAAATTTTTGATAGAAAAAGGAAATGAATATATGATGCGGGCGGCAGAAGGAGAAATGGTTCATGATTTTCATATTGAGGCTGCCATTACTTCGGTTCATGCTAACTCAGCCTCCTTTGAAAAAACGAATTGGAAATTGATATTAACGCTTTATAATACGCTTCTTGATAGAACCAATAACCCGATGGTTGCTCTTAACCGATGTCTTGTATTGGCAGAGGTGGAAGGATATGAAAGAGCCATTGAAGAATTAAATAGGATGAAAGGGCTTTCCGGAAATTGCTATTATAATTCTTCGCTCGGTGAAATGTATTTAAAGACAGGTGATAAGGAAAAAGCAAAAATCTATTTCGGCAAGGCTCTTTCACTCACGTCTTCAAATGCTGAAACGGAGCTTATTCGAAGGAAAATAAATTTGTGTCTGTCTGCCGGGCGGGCAGGTTCCTGAAATCTCTTTACAATCATTTCTTTACCACCTTTACTTGATCATCAATTATTCCTGCCTCAAAAATATATGCTTTTAGCAGATCAATTTCTATGTCTTTGATTTTGGTAAAATCCCGCCAATACACCTGTTTTCTATTGCCTCTATCAAGAAAATTTATTTCATCAGCCAGTAAATTTCCCTGCTGGAAACCAAACCGAACACCTTCATAGGTTTGTTTCTTGCCCCATAATACAGAGGCCGGCCAAATGAAAAACATACCGTTTCGCTTTTTATAAAAAGGAACATTGTATGAAATTTTTTCAGTAATGCCGGGTACACAGTCAAAAACCAATCTTCGTAAAATCTCTACAATTCTTAACTCGTCTTCAGGGAGGAAATCGAGAAATTCATCAACCGATTTAAAGCTGACATTTTGCATTGTTTTTTTATATGCTTTCCCGATTTCAATTTTTCTTGATAGTGTGGTATTTTCAAATTTTATTTTTCAATTTCGCAATTACAAGTATTAATAATAATATCCAGGGCGACCCATGCAACAATATATCACCCCAGTCTATTAATTTCATGCCATTTGCACCACCTACGATCCATTTTAGTTTACCCCAAATATGTGGTTCGGGAAAGAATGGAGCAAGGCCTAATGTTAAACACAAAACAAGAGCAATAGGTATGGTAATAAATTGCTTCATTTTATAAAAGGATAAATTCCATGCTTAATGAATGTTTTAGGGAACTTCTCTATCCCTTCAAATCCGAGTGGCTCATAAGGGTTTGTATCAGGGATGTACGCTGTTTTAAATAAATAATCCCATAGGCTTAAACTCAACCCAAAATTCATCCCATAACTTCCTTTTGGCAGATGATGGGCATGATGCCATAAGTGCATTACAGGATTATTTAGAATGTATTTTAACGGCCCATAGGTAAGATTAATATTTGCATGGTTTAAATGCCCCAGGGCTACTGTAACAATATGAACGATAAAAAAATCCTGAATGCCAAAGCCGATCATAGCGAGCGGGATATACTGTAACGTTTTGTAAATAACGGTTTCCATCCAATGAAATCGTAAATGAGCTGCAAACCCCATTTGCTCAACAGAATGGTGGACTTTATGAAATTCCCACAAATATTTATTCTTATGAAGTAAGCGGTGTATATTCCATTGTATGAAATCAGCCACAATAAACATTATGGCAAATTGAATCCAAACAGGATATGACTGAACATTTATAGCAACAAGGTTCCTGATACCTATTGCAGACAAGGCATTATTAAATAATCCCACCGCTATATTTGATATGGCATTATAACCGACTAAGGAGAATAGAAAAAAGTTGAAGAACATGTAAAACCCATCCAGCCAAAAATCCTTACGGAAAACCGCTTGCTGTTTACGCCAGGGAAAGAGCAATTCAAGCAACCAAACTGCCAACGAAATACCAAGCAACCAATAAAAATAGTTGTGCCATTCAGGGTATAAAATTTCATTTTTTAGGTAGTTAAAATATCCTGAGTAAGATTGTTGAATAGTAGTTAAAATATCGGCCATACAGAGAAAGTACTATTTGAAATGACAAGAATTACTTTACTTGCTATTTATTTTATTCAATGCTTTATGCAAAGATACATCTGAATGGGATGCGTGATAAATACATTTGCCTTCTTTAATAATTATAATTTGAGGGGATTCATGCTCTATGCTATATCGCATTGAAATAGTATTACTCAATTCCCGATAACGTATCAAGTCCAAATAATAAATAGCTATTGAATCACCGCTTACTTGTTCCAATTCCTTATTCAAGATTCTATAGGCTATCCTACTTATTCCACATTGCGTACTGTGCTTATATATTGCCTGAATTTTTGAATTTGATTTGATGTCAATTTCATTCAGTTGTGCAATGTCATTAAGTACCTGAAATTCCATTTTTCGTTTTTAAATTATTCGTTCATGTTTTTCTTTTCTCTCCACAATAGTAATACCGGGACAAGGAACAAGTTGGTGCACAATGCTACAAGAAGTGATATGCCGGTAAAAATCCCCAATATTGAAATACTTGAAAACTCTGAAAATGAGAATATCATAAATCCTGAAATAAGCACTAAAGCCGTATATATCATAGGTCTTGTGATTCTATCTACGGTATGCTTCACTGCCCAGAGTTTATTACTGTTTATTTTTTTTCCTAAACGATAATGATTGAGAAAGTGCATGGTATCATCCACCGATATTCCGTAGGCGATAGTAAAAATCATGGAGGTAGCTACTTTTAAAGGAATACCAATTGCCCCCATAAGACCGGATACAACTATCAATGGAATCATATTCGGAATAATAGAAAGTAATGCCAGTCTGAATGATCCAACAAGCAGCCAAATCACTAAAGTGTCAATTAACACCGACATGACAATTCCGGTCGTGAGATTCCACGCAATATTCCGATTGGCGTTATCCATTAAATGTGCAGCCCCGGTAATTTTAAAATTTAACAAATGAGTATTCATTCTAATAAATTCATTTAGCTTTTGGTTTCTATCCAGCCACACAATGCTTCCCTCATCTCTTGTTCTTCCGGTTAATCGACCCTGTGATTTATCTTTCGTAAGTACCGGCATAAATCTTTTCCATACTTTTTGCTTGTCAGCAAATGCTAAAATTTCCTCTAATTCATCTTTTGAATCAGGCAATCGGAAATACGCATCCTCTCCATTGTTAAATCCTTTGTTTAATGTTTTGATAAACGTAAGAGGGCTGAACATAAAGCCGGCATGATAGTGTATTTGGAGATAGTTCTCCACTGTTTCAATTTCCCTGAGTGAATTGATATCCAGTAAGGATATGCCGGTATATTTTGGCGTAATGCTTATTTCTAATGGCCTTATCCCTGAAAAATTATTTTCAAAAAAATCAACATCCTGTTTTAGTGTGCTTGACGATGAGAGATCATCAAGAAAATAATTGTTAATCTGTATGCGAAATGTAAATATCAATCCAAGAAGAATGAGCATAGCGTATGAAATCCAAATAATTTTTCGTCTTTTAGTTATGATGTCAAAAAGACCTTTATTGATTGAATCTACCTGCTGAAATATATTGGGGGCTGTTGGTTTTATCCGGGTTAGCTTCAGCACCATCGGGATGATAAAAAATCCGATAAAGAATGTGATCAATATGCCTGCCGCAGAAAGGATTCCGAATCGCTGAATAGGAACTATTGGTATTACTACAAGAGAAGCAAAACCCACCGAGGCAGTGAAGGCATTCATAAAACTCGGTATCCCCGTTTCTTTTACTGCTTTTTTTAGCGCCCCTGTTTTGGTTGAATCTGAAATATATTCTCGCTTGAAATGCGTTAAAAGATGAATGCTTCCCGAAGCCCCGATAATAAAAATCAAAGTTGGTAATAAAGTGAGCATCAAATCAATCTCGATGTTCAAATAACCCATAATGCCGAAAATCCAAATCAGCGAAAGCATCACCACAATTAATGGAATAGCAGCATAAATGATGGATCGGAAAATAAAAATGAGCGAAATAGAGAACAGGACAAATGCGAGAGAGGAAAACAAAATCATTTCTTTGTTCATCCTGTTGATGTAATAGTGTTGCGTTTGAATACGTCCTGCGACATGAAATTCATCAAAGGAAAAGGAGGTGATTGTTTTATTCAAGGCAAGGAGTATGCTGTCATTGATGGCAACCGGTAAATGTTCCTCTTTTTTAATCAGAATAGATACAGCGTGTGTATCGGGGGAGAAAAAGGAATTGAGATAAATTTTTGAAACCCTTATTCGCTGCCAATCCAATGAATATTGTTCAGGCTCTTGTATATGCAATAAGGGAATACTGTTACCTCCGAGGGGTGTTTTGATAAATTCCCGGAATGTTGTTGGTGAGTGAATTTTTTTAAACCTGGAAAACTCTTTTAACACTTTTCTAAGCGAATCTACTCTTGTCAGAAAATCTTTATCTAATATTCCGGTGTTATTTTTTATTCCAACGAGAATAAAATCATTTTCATTTTCAAAACGCTCCCGGTAATCCTGATAAAAATTTACATCAGGATCATTGTTTGCAAAAAAGCCCTCAATATTATAATTGAATTTGAGCTTAGGAAGAAATAAGGCCCAAAGAATAGTAACAAGCAAAAATGAGATTAAAATGAATCTCGGCTTTGCTTTGAATAGTAAATGCAAAACAGCATTGGATAGCCTATGTTTTAGAGAGTGCAACATTTTGCTTGTATCCTTCGGGAATGTTCCTTATTTTTATTTCTGTTGCCATATACACATAAGATTAAAGATGTTCTACTATTTCCTTTACGGTTGATCTTTTTTTATAATTGGTATCAAAATGCTTCCAAAGAATAATTCCATCCTGTCCGATCACAAATGTTGCCGGAACCGGCAGAATATGATCTTCATTCCCATTAGCTTCTTCTACATCCAATCCTAAAAGTTTATATCTCGTAATGGTTGCTCCATCTACCTTAAAAGCTGTTCCGTATTGTTTCATAATGACGTATGTGCTATCATGAACAATATTGAAGGTGGCCTTTGTTTTTGAAATTGTCTTTTCAATGGATTTATTGGTTTCAGAAGTAACGGCAATCATTGAAGCTCCCTTATCGAGAATCAGCTTCAGGCTGTCCTGCAAATGGCTCATGTGTTTGTTACAATATGGACACCAAGCTCCCCGGTAAAACACCAAAACTACCTTCCCTGATTTTAACTTTTCCTGCAAAGAGATGGTATCTCCATTGTGGTCAATTGCTTTAAACAATGGAGCCTTATCCCCAATCTTAAGGGAATCAGTCTGTGCCGTTAATGCTAAGGAGTATGTGCAGAATACGAATAATGTAATTATTATATGACTCATTTTTCTTTTAGATTGAATTTATGATAGATGCCAAATTGATATATAGTTACCATGCTGCAATGGCTGATGTAACTGAACTCGTACTTATGACCAAGCATGAATTTACTGTTTCTTTCCTGTTGGAAAATTCCTTTGCATTCAATTTTCCCTTCGGGAGAATAACGGGTAATCATATAATTATCCGCATGTTTTTCTATTGAAAACCAGGAACCCGCTCCCTCACCACTCAACCATTGAGCATCTATCGGAATATGATCCGGCCATGCAGGAGCCGGAAGTGTATTTATTAAAGATTTCTTCGTCAATTGTTTTGCTTTAAGAATGAATACTCTGGCAATGAAAAAGGTTTAAATTCCTTCTGTGATTCGATTCGCTGGTAATTGCTTAACGGCACGACATTGCCAATGGGAGTTGGGCTTAATGTTTTTGGAAAGTTGAGCAGTAACCAATGCAAAAAAACTGGTTTGCCTGCAAGAATTACTGTGTTTACAAAACGGGAACAATTTGTCCCGGCTATTTTAAAAGGACCGTAGGGGATGGGACTGTTTCTCTGCATCATCTTAGCTTTATTGTATGCCTTTTCAAAATTTATTTTACAGTATGAAGCATGTAATGTTCCACTACCATGACAGGAGGAATTAAAATATAACTCTGTTAAAATATCCATGTAATTTACGATCTCATTTTCTTTGATAACCGCTCGTATTTTTATTTCTAAATCATGATCCGTTTCCGCATCTCTCACTCTGCCATACTGAAATGGAGCATGATACCTCCCGAAATCAAAATAATGACATATCCCCGAATCAGAATTAATCAGCACAACAGCAGCATGTCCAACTTTATAATAACCATCTTTATTAAAACCAAGTTTCCTCAGAAGGGGATCATACCAGGATCCGGGCTGCTTACACAAAGTTTCCGGCCAGGCAATTGCTATGGAAAATCCACTACGCATGAGTAATTGATTTTATGCCGATTGAAAATGATGAGTGATGATTTTTAGCCAAATCGTTATAGTGCATTTCAAAACTTTCATCAGCAAACATTACCTGCGTAACACTAACTGTTTGTAGCCCTCCAGGTCTTTCCATTACAATATTATGTGCCGGATTTTCCCCATGTTTTGAAGTGTGAAATTTCAGAACATCTAATCTGTTATACTCGCTTTGTTCAGATAGCCATTCGGAAAACCACTGCTCTCGTTGTTTTCTCACTTTTTTGTCATACAAAGTAGCTGACGACCAAATATGCGGTTGAGAAATATCTTTAGCGATTAAATACTTTTTTGAGCCATCCCATCTGAACTCTGTCAATTTTATTGAGTTTTCACCATTTTCTATGATGATTAACGTAAAGGGTTCTACACTTTCTAATTTTACTAAATGAATAAAATCGTCTATGCTTTTATATTCAAATGTTTCAAGTAGTAATATTCCCCTGCTTTTTTCATAAAATGGTTTTCTCTTATGCTTTTCCCATGCTCCATTCAGGAGGCAACAAACACGACCATTATCAGCAGATGCAATCCATGTTCCGCCCTTCTCTGAATCTTTTGGAAAAAAAACATTGTTACCTGCAATGCTCTGGGCTATCGGAGGGGAGGTTGGCCTGATAATTTTTTCATCACGGCTGCTGGTTAATATAAACCCTTTATTATTTAATGGTATAAAACTTACTGTGCACATTGTTGTTCCCTGAATCTGATAGTAGAAGGGGCTACGCCCAGGTTTTCATCCATTATAGCGCTTTCTTTTTCTTCGGAGAGGGCTATTTTCACAATGGCAAGGTGATGAACAGCATGATCAAGGGCATAAGCCAGTTCACGGTAAAGTGAAGAACTGATTTCAGTTTGTTCATCATCGGTAACCGAATAATTCCCCATCAACATAACATTAGAATTAGGACCGATGGTATAAAGAAAGTGCTTTATATCACTCACGATACCTGAAGCGTATTGCCTGTCAGTTTCTATCAGTGTGTTTCTCTCTCGTGCATCGTAGCATATTATTCCGGTATCTGCTCCCTTTTTCAAACAGACATAAAATTCCAGGATGTGCCTGAAATGTTGACCGATGGTAGATCCGCTTAAAACTTCTTTTTTACGGATATAGAGTTCATCCGGTAACTTCTCCAGGAGAGCTTTTAGTTCTGCCAGCTTTTGAATATTATGTTGAATCAGGCTCATGTGTTGTTTTAAACAATTTATGATTTATATTCAGATTTTATTGTGTGTCCCATCGCAGAAAGGTCTGTTGTTACTCATTTTACAACCGCACCATGCAACTTTTTTTGGCTCTGTAATTTCCGCTAAAACAGGCGTAAAGGATGTTCCTTTATGCGAACCATCACAGTAGGGTTGATTTTTGCTTTGTCCGCAAGCACACCAATAATATTTACCTGCTTGTTCTTCCTTTACATAAGGTGTTTTTTGGGCAATGTTTGGTTTTTCCATAGTAAGTATGCTTTAAGAAGGTTTTCGATTATAGTAATATCAAAAATGCAATCTATCCATTAATATCAATGTCGGTAAAACGACAATTTGAGATTTTACAAAAAAAATCAGGCTTAATTTTATTAGCCCTGTTCTATCCTAAAGAATTCAGCTTGGCGGTGACAACCTGTTCCAGGTCATTGAGTGTTATACATGCCTCAATCATTGCAGGAGGGACTAATACCTGGAGAGAGGTCCCGGTATCAATAAAAATTACCGGGAATTCAGTTTTTTGATTACCGTGCTTTATAAAAAACTCATCCTTATGAAAAAACTCCTGCTCTATGTTTAGTTTACGAAGAAATTCAGCCCAATCTTTCTTCATTCCAAAATTATCGTATGTTAAAGCACAAAGACTGCATGGATAAGTGGATGGGGAAAGTATTTTGTGAGCAAAATCAGTTACTTTACTGAATAAATTTCCATCAGCATTATAAACAAAGAGCAATTTGGGTTTCATAATAATTAGTTATTGTATCCTTTTTATCGTATAAAGTTTATTCCGTTCATCTAACAACATTTTTTATTTGATTGCATTGGCGGACATTTTACTGTACCGTAGGAGCAATAAACACAGCAATCACCTTTTTTAGGTTTCAATACTTCTTTGCATTTTTCACATTCGTAAAAAAACTGGCAGGCATCTGTGGGCATTGTTTCTGCTTTTTTATGTCCGCAAACAGGGCAGGTTATGGTAGATTGAAGTATTGGTGTAGTTTCCATGAGCTAATTTTGAATAATTAATTTTTCTGTAACAGTATAACCTGTTCTATTAATTACGTTTATAAGTGTATCTACATTAGTTGCACTACGGTCGAATTTAATGATGCTGCACCCTTCTTTGTATGAGGTTTTGCTTTCTATTACCCCACTTACTTTTGAAAGTTCATTGTTAATATGTTCCTCACATCCCCGACAGGTCATTCCCTCGATGCTTATCTTCACTTGTTCAATGTTGTTTTTATCAATTATTATGATCTCTTTTTGCTGAGATGCGGGATAAAAAATATGAGCATAATATGGAAATGTCAGAAGTAAACCGGCTATAATTGTAACAACGGCAAGAAAAGTTTTGCTTTGCCAAAAGGATGGCTTCTCCTCCTCACAATCACATTCCGGATCAGTGCTTTGGGGTTTTAATTTTTGATACCATGCTATTCCGAATACCAATACTGTAAACGTCAATAAATAGGGGCGAAATGGTTCTAACCAGGAGAACGATGAAGCAACTCCTCCGATTCCTCCCAATAAAGCTAATACTGGAGTGATACAGCACAAAGAAGCTGCTATTGCAGCCATTATTCCAGCCATCCAGGCTTTCCCTGATGATGTTGTATTCTTCATTTCAATTCTTCTCTTGCTTAATCAAAGACTTTTAAGCCAGCTTATGGCTTCGTTTTCTGTTTTAAAATATTTCATCAATCGTTGTGGGTGGTAAAATGCTTCAATGGATCTTACCAAAA
Source organism: uncultured Bacteroidia bacterium (assembly GCA_964593555.1). Classification (GTDB taxonomy): domain Bacteria; phylum Bacteroidota; class Bacteroidia; order JAFLBG01; family JAFLBG01; genus CAZQIC01. Next base: position 10,480 of record CAZQIC010000143.1, read on the forward strand.
GATGAGTAGAGAGATTATTTACCACCACTGCATCTGCTTGAACAATTGCAGAAACTTCATTACTTGCTGTATATTCGCGTGCTTCCTGGGAGATCATAACTCCTTCTCCGGTATGTATTAGCACAAGCAATTTTTCACCCTTATAAAACGATCTAAGCACTTCAAACAATAGTTTCGCATCTTCCATTTCAAAATCAATATCTGCTCTAAATTTTACCCGGACTATTCCATCTGATTTTAATGTAATGTTTGCAAAATGAGTTTCGATCTCTTTGGGAATTATTAATCCCTGAGATTCTTTGTCTAAAACAGGAGCCATATCTGCAACTGTGTATGTCATTAGCCGTTTCTCACTATTTCAAAGTTTTTTATTGAATTAACCATTTCAACCCTTTCCGGCATACTATCTTCTTTATAAAAATAAATCTGTTTGCTTTTAGGAACTTCGAAATGAAATTGATTATCCCCATCCTTCTTAAACTGAGAAAAACTTCCGTATGTCTCAGCATAAACTTCTGCGCCAACATCCGGTTTTTCAAAATACAATTTACTCACCGACCATTGAATTGGCACTGTTCTGCTCGAATCAGAATAAGTATAATTATGAGCTTCGCAGGAAATTTTATATTTATGACCGTCCCAAATTGTGCTTGATATATAATTATCTTTATTTACAATACTATTCACCTTCGATTCAATTAATTTATTATTACTAGAGTTTATACCGATTAAGTTTATTATGCATACTTCACTTTTAATTTCAA
>CAZQIC010000144.1:0-11225 GCA_964593555.1 uncultured Bacteroidia bacterium
GGTTCTCCGATTTTTAGTCAAATCTCTAAAAGTGAATTTTTAGAACCCACCATAAATCATCCCAAAGCCCCAATGCCCGTAACTAAAGAAGAATTGGCATTTATTTTTGAATTACAACGAACAGTAGGTCGTTATGATATGACCTACGTATATAATGGAGCATTTTCCGAAAACCTTTCAGATGGAATATTATCCTTAGCCGAGGCAAATATGGAAGAGGTAGAGGAATCTTCTAAAGTAAAAAAGAAGGTTTATTTTATAATGGTGGAGTCGTTACAGAACATCACCCGCCACCAGGATGTAAAACAGGAAACCTATAACGGTATACCAAGCTTTTTTCTTATCCGCCGTAAAGCGAATGATTATTTGATCACGTCCGGGAACAGCATTGAAAATGACAAGGTGAATATGTTGACAGGACTTTTGGAAAGAGTGAACAGCCTGGATAAAGACAGCCTTAAAGATTTACAAAGGGAAATATTAAGTGAGGGAGACCTTTCTTCAAAAGGAGGAGCGGGCCTCGGACTTATTGAAATTGCAAGAAAGTCGGGCAACAAATTGTTTTATGATTTTAAAAAAATAAACGATGTCCATTCATTCTTTTATTTTCAAACAAAAGTATTAGGCGATTCTCCGCTTGTGACAGGAGGTATGGAAGAGCTGCATTCCATGATCAATTTTCACCAGGAGATGTCGGACAAAAATATTGGCATTATTTACCAGGGAGAATTTTCTCAGGATAATATGCTTAACCTGTTGGGCATGGCTGAATCAAATATAGGAGAGGGAATAGAAAATTTACAGGTGAGAAAAAAAATATTCCACATTACCGTTGAACTTCTTCAAAACATATTTAAGCATGCAGATATTCTTGAAAATGAACACAAAGAAAGACAAGGAATATTTTTTATAGGCAGCAGGGCCGGACAGTATTTTATTTGCGCAGGGAACGTTGTGAAGGATGATAAGATACCTTCTCTCAAAAAAAGAATAGATGAGATCAATAAACTTGAAGGGGCCGATTTGGAGGCAAAATACATTTCAGTGCTAAAAGAAAAAGTGGCGAATGGCTCAATCTCAAATGGACTTGGGTTTATCGATATTAAATCTAAAGCGAAGCAAAATCTTATTTATTCATTTACATCGCTTCCTAATGGTAATTCATTGTATTCGGTGCAGGTGAATGTTTCAAATAATTGATTAAATTTATAATTATGGATTCGTTGATTTTAGAGCCAACACCGGAAACGCCAAAGGTAAATTTTGATGCCAATACGGGTAAGCTCGATATTTCTGGAAGGTCACTTCCGGAGGATGCAATTGCATTCTATAAAAAGCTGTTTGATTGGTTAGATAAATATTCCGCGCAGCCTAAAGCCGTTACTTCCTTGAATATTAATTTAGAATATTACAATACCGCAACCTCCAAGCAGTTGTATAAAATACTTTGTGTTTTAGAGGAGTTAAATAAAAAAAATAAGGTCGAGGTGAACTGGACATATAATAAAGACGATACTGATATGCTTTCCCAGGGAGAACGTTTGTCGAAACTCGTCATCCTTAAATTTAACCTGGTAGAGAACTAAACTCTTAATCCTACCACAAGGATATCATCCGTTTGTGGTTCAAGTCCCTGCCAGTCAACAAGTGTTCTGTCTAAAGTGTTTTTCTGAAGGTCCATCGGCTTAGCATAAATTTCCTGTAATAGGTTTTTGAAACGTTGGCTCATGAATTTCTTTCTGTTCGGTCCGCCAAACTGATCAAAATAACCATCGGTAAACATGTACAACACGTCTCCTTTTTTAAGATCAGTTATTTTATGTTCGGCAAATACTTTAGCGAAATGTTTAGAAAATCCGCCAATGGAAAAAAGCTCTCCTTTAATAGTGACAAGATTACCTTCTTTAAATAAAGTCAACGAATGGTTAGCTCCGGCAAATATCAACTCGCTTGTTTTTTTATAAAAACAACAAACCGAAATATCCATGCCATCATCCTGCGTTGCGAGGTTTACATTGGTTTGTCCCAGTGTGGTAACAATAGAATTATTAAGATGCGTTAATATGGCTGCAGGTGAGTGTATAGATTTTTGATTTACTATTTCATTCAACAAGGCGTTTCCTATCATTGATAAAAATGCTCCCGGTATGCCATGTCCTGTACAATCTGCAACAGCAACTATTATTTTATCTTTCTGATTCGATATCCAGTAAAAATCTCCGCTTACAATATCCTTAGGCTTAAATAAAATAAAACTTTCGGAAAAGGAATCAACCAATAAATATTTAGAAGGAATCACTGCTCCCTGAATGCGCCTTGCGTAGTTAATGCTCCTCGTAATTTGTGTGTTTTTTCTTTCGAGTTCCAGGCTTAATTTCTTTTTACTGTTGTACCTGCTGTATAAGAGAAAAATAGATAATCCTAAAAAAACCAGTCCTGCACATGAAAATAATATTCCGAACCGGAACCTGTATGCCTTGTTTGATTGCTGGTCCTTTTCAAGAAATTTTATTCTATCGTCTTTTATCTGTAAAGCTTTTTCTCTCGCATCTTTATCTTGCTTGTAACGCTTTTCCAATTCATCAATTGCATTTTTTCGAGATTCACGGTTGAGCAAATCATTGCTTACAGAATAATTCTTTAGAGCCTCACAAGCTTTTTTGTAATCGCCCTGGGCTTCATAAATAGAATAAAGTGTCCTATTTATTTCGGTTAATGTTTCATTAGAAAGGAAATTATTTTTTTTTGCCGATTCCGCGTATTGTATTGCCAAAGGATAATTTTTTTTTGCCCGGTAAAGTGCGGCCAGTTTAAGATAAGAAATGGCTAATCCATTCCTGTCATTTATACTCTTTCTAATTTCAATACTACTCAGCAGTTCTTTTTCGGCATCATCGTATTGTCCAAGGTCGGTCAATAAAGATCCTATTTCTGTCCTTCGTACCGCTATCGCTTCCTCATCTTTCAGCGAAAGACTTTTTAAAAGAGATTTTTCCAGGTCTAAGAGTTTTTTTTCAATAGCGGACATATTTATCGAATCCTGTGCCCTGGTTTGAGGATGTAGAGAGGACGAATTCGAGGAGCCTATCGAAAATGTAGTTGAAAAAAGTAAAAGCAATACAAAAACAACCTGTTTACTCACCTTGCGCTATATATTCATTAATTTTACTAATAATATAGTGAATTATCAAATTAATAAGCTCATGCGGACAATAGAGGAATATAAAAAAGAATACCAACAAAGTATTATTGATCCGGAAAAGTTTTGGAACGATAAGGCGGAAGGGTTTACATGGAAAAAAAAATACTTAAAAATCCTTGAATGGAATTTTGATCCTTCGACAGGCTCGGGACCTGATGTAAAATGGTTTATTGGGGGAAAGCTGAACATAACAGAAAATTGTATCGACAGGCATTTAAAAGAAAATGCAAATGCACCTGCTATCATTTGGGAGCCGAATGATCCTAATGAACCACATATAATAATTACTTATAAGGAGCTTCATGAAAGAGTTTGTGTTTTTGCAAATACATTAAAAAGGAACGGAGCAAAAAAGGGCGACAGAATTTGTATTTATATGCCCATGGTGCCCGAACTGGCTATTGCGGTATTAGCATGTGCGAGAATTGGGGCAATACATTCTGTTGTATTTGCGGGATTCTCATTTCATTCTTTAGCCGACAGGATCAACGATTCTTTGTGCAGTATGGTGCTTACTACCGATGGAGCATACAGGGGGGCGAAAGACATTCTTCTTAAACAGATCGTTGACCATGCTTTGGAAACTTGCCCATCTGTAAAAAAAGTTATTGTATTAAAAAGAACAGGAGTGAACATAAACATGCAAACAGGAAGGGATGTTTGGTGGCACGATGAAATAAAAAATGTCTCTTCTGTATGCGAAGCCGAAGAAATGGATTCGGAAGATATGCTCTTCATCCTTTATACATCGGGATCAACAGGAAAACCGAAAGGTGTTGTTCACACTACAGCTGGGTATATGGTATACACAAAATATACTTTTGAAAATGTGTTTCAATATAAAAAGGGAGAAGTATTCTGGTGCACTGCTGATGTGGGCTGGATAACAGGGCACTCTTATTTGGTCTATGGACCCTTGCTTGCAGGTGCAACAACATTAATGTTTGAAGGCATTCCAACTTTTCCGAATGCCGGGAGATTCTGGAGCACAATCGACAAGCACCAGGTAAATATATTTTATACAGCGCCCACAGCGATACGATCATTGCAGGCAATGGGAACAAGTTTTGTTAAACCATATAAATTAAATTCACTGCGTGTATTAGGAAGCGTGGGAGAGCCCATCAATGAAGAAGCATGGCATTGGTATGATGTTAATATTGGAAAAAACAATTGTCCTATTGTAGATACCTGGTGGCAAACAGAAACAGGCGGTATAATGATCTCGCCACTCGCCGGAATAACAAAAACAAAACCGGGCTTCGCGACATTACCATTACCGGGAGTACAACCGGCCATACTTGACGAACATGGAAAAGAGCTGGAAGGGAATGGAGTAGAGGGAAGGCTTTGTATAAAATTTCCTTGGCCGGGAATGATACGTACTACATATGGTGATCACGAGCGCTGCAAAGAAAATTATTTTGCGCATTACAAAGGATATTATTTCACCGGGGATGGATGCCGAAGAGATGAAGATGGTTATTACAGGATAACAGGAAGGGTGGACGATGTGATAAAAGTTTCAGGCCATTTATTAGGCACTGCGGAAATTGAGAATGCCATCAATCAGCATAAAAATATTGTAGAGAGTGCAGTTGTCGGATTTCCGCATCCTATAAAAGGCTGGGGGATATATGCGTTTGTGATATGTGAAAACAAGAGCAAAAATATTGAGGAGCTGAGGAGGGAAATTATCGAAACTGTATCCGGTTATATGGGCGCGATTGCGAAGCCGGATAAAATACAGGTAGTAAGCGGTTTGCCTAAAACCAGATCGGGGAAAATAATGCGGAGGATATTAAGAAAAATTGCAGAGGGGGAAATGAAAAATCTTGGCGATACTTCTACCTTGCTTGATCCCGGCGTAGTTGAAGAAATAAAAGCAGGCGCAATAAATTAATTTTTTAGGCGAGCCTTTTCTTTTACTATATCTGCGAACGATCTTTGTTCAATTTTACTTTCCAGCCATGCGATAATATCAAAATAATTTAACGCCCGTTTTTCGTATGGGTCTTTGGTTATCAATAGCAGTTCTGTTTTTAGTTTTTTGAATAGCGCAATTAATTGAACATTTGTCGAAACTTTATTTAACATTTTGATAGAGTTAAGCAATACAGTTTCAAATTTATACAACCTGTTGCGCTTATAGAACAGTCGATATGTTGAACGTATAAGGTATGGCAATAGCTCTTCGCTGCCCAGCTCATAATGTACAATGAGATGCATGATTTTTGTAAAACAATAAATATCATCACGTAAATTAACCGGGCCGTTTAGAATCATATTTGTGCATGTGTTTGCCTTTGCATAATTTCCGGCACCAAAATACACAATAGCCATGTGGTGTGTCAGCAATAATTCATGCTGCATATTGGATGCTTTTATTTTATTTTTTTTTCTAAAGGCATTTATATGATTGATTAGTTTGATCCCTTCATCAAATTGCCCCGATAAATAATAAACAGAAAGTTCCAGGTTGTTTGCAATATTAAACGATAACTCACTTATTCCAGGCGAATCGGAAGCCAGAGCTCTTAATTTATGGATATTAGCAAGAGCAATATCAAATTTTTTAAGAATAGTTTCAGTAACTATCAGGTTATTTAATATAGATACATAAGACTTCGGGTTTTTTTGGATCTGATGCGGAGCCCCTTCGATCAGTTTTACCAGCTTGTGCATTTGTGGGTACGACTTTTTTAAATCTTCATTTATAAAGTAATATGTGCTGTGACACATGTGATAAAAGTATTTTGCCTGGTAGGAAAGCGCAAGGTCTTCCGAAACAAATAATTTATCATGAATAATTTCTTCATATTTTTTAAGTTCAAATTTACTCCGGGTAAATCCAACCCGTTCTCTTCTTGAGAAAATACGGGAAGTCATGAGGCTGTATGAATACAAGTTGGAATATTTTTTTAACACGCCGAATATGGAAACGTATAAGTCTTCTATATCCATTTCCGATTTATTATAATAGGCTTGTAAGCGCATCAGTTCAATTTCCCAGCCGTAGAGTTCGAGCAGGTGAGCAAACAATTCATATTTTTCGGCGATGGGCTTGGCTTTTTGCAAAAGCAATTCGCATTGATGATAAAGCCCCTTATCAAATAGTATTTGTACCTGCTGTATATATTCAGTTACCCGGAACTCCGGACTGACACCGGAATGATATACTGTTAAACTTTTTAGAATAAGTTTATACAGATAATATTTTGATTCGGAAAGATGGCTTACAAAATTTTCTTCTGATAATGATTCACGTAATGCCTGTTCGTTATACTCGCCGGATTCTGTTTGGCATTGCTTTTCAATAGCATCATATAGTTTAAGGTAATTGTTTTTTTCACCTATAACATGCAATGATACAAACAGCTTAAAATGTCTTTTTTCCGACTTTTTTAAGGATCTGATGAGGTGAAAAATATGATCATTTGTTTTCATAGACTTATCAGATAGTAGCCCAATTTATGTGTAAATATAGGAAAGAAAGAATCAATTTCATCATAATAGACTCATCAGATAGAAATAAAAAAGGATTGTGTATAAAACGATGATATAGGATATTAGTAAAAATTAACCCCCGGTCATGATTGTAAATTTTCTCAAAACCCCTCATCGCATTTTACTAGCGGTTTTTTTATTTTGCTCAACCGGCATTATTTCGGCGGGCGATTCAAATATCCCTACTTCAGAAAATATTGCAAGCATTGGGTTTATTCAAAACAAAGGACAGGTGTTGGATGTAAATGGTAATAAAAGACCAGAAATTCTTTATGTAGCCAAAACAAATTCTGCAAAAGTATTTTTCAAAAAAGACCAGTTAAGTTTTGTGATCAGTAAAAATGAACAAGAAGTTACAGATGAACACCAGGTAATAGATGATGGCTCGCAATCGCTCATTGTACAAAGAATTGATGTTGATTTTTTAAATGCAAATGATGGAGTTCAATTAAAGAATTTTGGAGAAGGCCAGACTCTGTATAACTATTACGATCAGGTAAATCCACAAGGCATTGCCGGAGTAAGGGAGTATAGAAAAATTGTTTATGAAAATATATACAAGGGTATTGACATCAATTATTATGGCGAAGCATCAGGCGGTCTGAAATATGATTTTATTGTAAAGCCAGGCGGATCTGTAAGTGATATAAAAATGAAATACACCGGTACGCAAGGCGTAGAGATGGAAGAAGGAAAACTAAACATCAAAACAGCATTTGGTAGTCTTGGCGAATGGATGCCTCGTATATACCAAAACATCAACGGAAAAATAAAGGATATAAAAGGTAGTTATGAAATAATTGACGAAGAAGTGGTGGGAATAAAAGTAGGAGAATATGATAAAGCTGCTACTCTTATTATTGATCCCTGGATCACATATTACGGAGGAGGTAACTGGGATCGCAATATCGGAATAAGCGCGGATGCATCGGGTAATATTTTTGTAACAGGAACTGCTGCCGGACCAAATATCCCTGCTGGCCCTGGAGTATTTCAACAGAGTCTCAATGGAAATAACAATGCGTTTGTGGGAAAGTTTGACGCGCAGGGGAATCACACGTGGAGCACGTATTATGGCGGCTCACTTTATGATTACGGAATGGCAATAACTACAGATGTGAATGGAGATGTGGCGGTTGCAGGTTGGACACGATCAGCAGATTTTCCTGTAACAGCAGGAGCTTTTCAGCCGGCACAGAACGGTGGAGCGCAAGATGCATTTGTATTTAAGTTGAATGGCGCAAATGGGACAAGCGCCTGGGGAACGTTTTATGGAGGCAGTGCCAACGATATCGCAAACGGAATTACAAGTGATGCGGCAGGTAATTTTTATATCGGAGGAGAAACAGTCTCTTCGGATTTTCCAGTCCTATCTGCATTTCAGTCTGCTAAGTCCGCAGGCTCGGATGCATTTGTTGTAAAATTTAATTCAGCTGGTACGCGTCAGTGGGCTACATTTTACGGAGGAAATGGGTCTGACATAGGATATGGAATAAAATGTGATATGTCAACCAACGATGTTGTTCTTTGCGGCACAACAACCTCTCCTAATTTGCCAACACTTTCGGCGACTCAGGCAACTTATGCAGGATCGCTTGACGTTTTCGTTATAAAGTTTAATTCCGGAGGAACTCGTCAGTGGTCAACATATTATGGAGGTTCAGCTGATGATGGGAGCACGGCGGCAGAAAAGGGAACATCAGTTGCTATCGATACTCAGGGCAATGTAATTGTTGCAGCGTGTACCAACTCATCAAACTTTCCTGTAACAGCGGGAGCATATCAGGGTACACTTATGGGGGCGCTTGGATATGCAGATGTATTTATTTTAAAATTAAATTCAGCAGGAGTTCGTCAGTGGGCAACTTATTTTGGTGGATGGAATGATGATAAAGCTGCTGGAGTTGCAACAGATGCTGCAGGAAATATTTTAATTGGGGGAGACACCTATAGTAATGACCTGCCAGCAACTAATTGCGCGTTTCTTACACGTTTCAAAGGAGGATTTGAAGATAACTTTGTGGCAAACTTTGATGCGAACGGCTCTCTTAAATGTTCAAGTTACCTGGGAGGTGTGCGACATGATGAAACAGACCTTTGCGGACATGTTGCATTTACAAACGGATCAATATATCTCGTCGGACAGACAATGGGATGGTATCCTGTAACGCCTGGTGCATTTGAAACAACGTTTGCAATGTACAGTAACTTTAATGGATTCATTGCAAAAATTTGTGCAAACACCTGTGGTGATAATGTGGTCACAACAGATTTTTCTGCCAGCAATACAAATCTTTGTGTTGGAGCATCAACAAACTTTACTGATTTAAGCATTGCATGCGACCCTTCTAAAAGCCAATGGTCATGGTCTTTTCCGGGAGGCGCCCCTGCTTCATCAACACAACAAAACCCGACAGGCATTACCTATAACGCAAGCGGCAGTTATTCGGTGAAACTTGTTTTTACTACTCCATGCGGAAAGGATTCAATAACAAAAGCCTCATATATCAATGTTGATGGTCCCGTTGCAAGTCAATTAAACGTAACAGGCGTTTCCTGCAATAACGGGAATAACGGAAGTGCAACGCTTTCTGTTAGCAATGGAACGGCTCCTTATTCATTTGTATGGTCAGGGAGTACGGCTTCAGCTATTTCAGCGAGCGGCCTTTCAGCAGGAACATATACAGCAGTTGTAACTGATGCGAATGGCTGTACCGACGATGTAACGGTGTCGATCACACAGCCAGCAGTTTTGCTGGCGTTTATACCAACACAAACAAACAACACCTGCTTTGGAGATAATACCGGGGCGGCTGGTGCTGCAGCAATTGGGGGTACTGTGCCGTATAATTATGTGTGGTCAAACGGGGCAAATATATCAACCGCGACAGGTCTTATAGCAGGAACGTATACGGTAATTGTTACGGATGTTAATGGATGTACAGCCGGCAAAACAATAAATATTATAGAACCACAACAAGTAGTAATAGTAGCAACAACTACGATGATAATATGTGCGGGGCAAAATACAACGCTCAGTGCATCTGCCATTGGAGGCAACGGTGTATACAATTTTACCTGGGGGCCGGGGGGCACTACAGGATCTTCTGTAACCGTTGCGCCAATGGTTAATACAACTTATACTGTTTATGGAACAGATGGGAATGGCTGTACAGCCGTACCTCAATTGATTTCAGTACTTATTGGAAATTCTCCGATCGCTATCAATGTTTCAAATGATACAACTGTGTGTGTAGGAAGTCCTGCAACTCTTTCGGCATGGGCAACAGGTGGAAATAATAATTATACTTTTAACTGGCAACCCGGAAATACTATTGCCCCATCCATTATTGTTTCCCCAATAATAACTTCCACGTATACTGTTTCTGTTTCTGATAATTGCGGGAATAGGGGAGATACAGCGGAAGTTATTGTTACAGTTAATAAGTTACCCAATGTAAGTTTTACTGCCGATGATACAGCAGGCTGTGCGCCTGTTTGCGTTAACTTTTTAAATACCACCCAAAATGCGGCTAGTTCTCATTGGGTTTTTGGTGATGGATCTATTTCAAATAGTAATAATGCATCATATTGTTATCCAGATGCGGGGGCTTACTCAGTGACTCTGATAGTTGTTGATGTCAACGGATGTTCAGATTCGTTAACGAAAAACAATTATATAAATGTTTACCCGATCCCTTTCGCCAATTTTTCCACTGCGCCTTCGACAACGACAATATTAAATCCCACCTTCCATTTTATTGATAAAAGTATCGGAGCCACATCGTGGTCATGGAGTTTTGGTGATGCTGCATCAACGAATTCAAGTATACGGAATCCTCAATTTACCTATGATAATGTTGGAACATATGCGGTTAAACTAACAGTGACCAATGAATTTGGATGCACAGATGATACGATACTGGAGGTGCAAGTGCAGGAAGATTATGTTTTATATATTCCAAACTCATTTACACCGAACAGTGATGACAAGAATGATATTTTTATTCCAAGGGGTGTAGGAGTGGATGGAGACAAATATGAGTTGTATATTTTTGACCGCTGGGGAAATGAAATATTTAAATCAACCAATGCGCAAGTGGGGTGGGATGGCACAGCGAATGGAGGAGCAATCTTGCAGCAGGATGTTTATGTCTGGAAAGCATATGTTGCAGACGATCATGGCAATCGTTACAGGCTCATTGGTCATATCAACCTTCTCCGCTAAAGGGATTTGGCTGATGAAATGAACACGATCAGGTAATATTCCTGAAAATTCTATAACGTTGGCTGGAACATAATTTTTACATTATAATGTGAAATATAAAAATCCTGTATCCGAAAGTTCGGATACAGGATTTCATAGGTTATCCGCAGCAGCGACGATCGGTAACAAGTGTATTGTTGGTACAGCCTGCAATAACTCTTGTGGCACCAGCACAATCTGTTTGAGCGCTTCTGACTACAGGGAGGTTCTATTAATTGATTTTAACAAATGTAACCGTATTTTTTTTTA
>CAZQIC010000145.1:0-11218 GCA_964593555.1 uncultured Bacteroidia bacterium
AACTTTTTTCTAACTTTATGTTCTTAATATCTTATTCGGTATAAACTCTAATACATAAAATAAGTAAACAGTTATCTGAGGAAAATAAGCTACTAAACGATTGTTTAAAACATCCATCAATGTATTTATAATTAATCCCACCATTAATAAAAATCCTACAGACCCAATCATAGAAAATGACATTAACCTGTTCTTGATAAATTTCGCGAACCCTCTCTTAGGTTTAGCCTCAATGCCCCAAATATAATTTATGGAACTTTGTATTTCAGCAAATACACCTGATGCTCCTATTAATAAAATAATAAAACCTATTGCTGTTGCAAATACACCACCGTCCGTTAGCTTTACATTTTTTATCATTTCTTGTATCTCCAAAGCCGCCTCATCTCCGACTAAGCCGTTTATTTGTCCAAAAATTTCACCTCTTACAGCGTCAGCACCAAAAAAGATTCCACATAATGAAATAATTATAATAAGTAAAGGAGGCAGGGAGAAAATTGTATAGTACGATAAAGACGCACTTAGCTTTATGGCATTGTCATTTATAAATTCATTAAATGATCCTTTTAACAAATTCCATGTGTGTTTTGCAACGGTCTTAATTTTTATCATTTAAAGATTCAATTTGTTTTGTTGAAAATATTTTTCAGATGAATGGCTTTTAGATTCATGTTGGCAGAATGATTGCAATAAACAGTGTACCTTACATTTTGGTTGATACAAAATTAGAAATTTTATAATTAAATGTGTTATATAATGTATTAACCTGAGTTCGATTAATAAACAATAGAATATTAATAAGAAATCAGCAAAAAAACACTGTTAGTGTAAGTTTAGTTTGCAAACTAAACTTACACTAACAGTGTTTTTTACCGACTCTAAAATTATAGAAATATATTGTCTATAATGGATACCGAAACACGAAGCATTTTTACACGTAATATGTTCAAAAACATTTAACGCATATGTTTCCAAAGACTGTTTCGTATACCCGGTTTACCGAACTAATGCAGTCTGTAAGTTTGCCGTTGGCTTTGTTTATAAAAACGTTGTGTTTAGGCAATTGTACAGGGCATTTCTATTAAATTTACAGAATAAAATCTGTGTAATATTCAATATCATTTTTTAAGTTAATTTATCCAGCATAAGACCCCTCCACAAAACGTTGGACCAAAAGAAGGTTTTGTTATTGAAGGACAAAGATGAACGGGAGTAGCGCAATAAGGGCCGCCAATACTTTTAGGGCCGGTATAAGATTGATTAGCTCCACCCTGTATAGTCAAGGCCGATTTTTCATTTGTAGTTGTTACAAAGCTATTCACTTTAAAGTTGCTAAATTCATTTTTTTCTTTTCAATTTTTTTTGTTTTTGATTGGTTAATGATTTTTTATTTGACAGTTTATCTTGAATTATTACTTCACAAAATTTATTTTTTGGTTTACTCTTTTTTCTCCTGCTAACATATTCAGATAATAAATACCGGTAGATAAATTAAGTGTGTTCAGGTCAAGAGAAAGTGGTTGGTTTTTTTCCATATTGTTTTCGTATACCAAACTTCCGAAGGCATTGAATAATTTAACGGATACCGCTTCATTATCGTTTGATACATATTCAATGTTAACAATACCGGAAGTAGGGTTGGGGTATACGTTGAAATAATTTTTTTCCGTTTCGGAATCAATATCTGTGAAGATATTTTCCGGCAATTCTGTCATTGCTTGCGCATCACATTTTCTACAACTATTCAAAACAGGTTTGCAGCTTTTAACTGTAATAGGTTGGCTTACTGTAACAGAATTATAAGTATAGAAAATGCTATGTGTTCCTATGCCTGCAGTAGCAGGATTAAACATATTGCCATTTACACCTGGACCAGAATATACTCCACCTGCAGGAGAGCCGCCGTTCAATGTGAATATAGGATCATTAACACATGTAAGCTTGAAAGAATTTAATGATACAGGTGTTGATGAGCCTGTTCTGAATCCATCACGGATATAATTATTTGCAGTGGTCGCGGTATAAGCTGTTCTCCAGTTGCATTTTTCCTGTGTGCGTACTTCAGTTAAAAAAGCTTCCAGGGTGGCAGTACCTAGAATGGGAAAGAAAAATAATATTCGCAATTGGGGTTAACATAGAACGCAGGCTGGAAACTATATTACAAGAGAGGAAGGTCGTTATTCGTAAAATAGAAAATTTGTCAGAATTTAATTCTATTAGTGATCGAATGCATTCCCTCATATACCAGGCCGGATTTTTAAGATCCAAAGAAACTCTTACAAGAGCGAAGGCTCTTATTAATTTACCCACTATGAATTATGGCCAAAATACTATTTCCATAAAGGCCCGGCTCTATTACAATTTCATATTCATAATGTACTACGCATTTAGGAATGATTTGTTGAAAAGTTATGTCTACAGTAAACAGGATATTGACCTTCTTGAGAGTCATCCGGAATTCATTATTAACGATTTGGATAAATATATTTCAACACTTAATAACTTTCACATTATTTGCACTTCTCTAAAAAAATATGGTGAGTCGGAGGAAGTAATTTTGAAATTGAAAGCCATAAATGAAACTTATGGCGTGTCTGTTCCATATAATCTTCGGGTTAAAATTTTTACATTAGTATATAAACTGCAAATGCAGTTGTATAGTGTTACCGGACAATTTGAACGAGCAATTAAAATGGTGGAGGAAATCAATAGCGGATTCAAGGATTACGGAGATAAAATAGAGGATATGAGTAAGGCGAGGTTGCTCTTTTATATAGTAAAAGTATATTTTGGAGCTAAGAAATACCGTGAATCGCTTAGGATAATAAATACGCTATTGAACAAGCATTACGATAAAATAACGGGTGATGTATCAGCCTGTCTGCATATCCTTAGCCTTTTGGCGCATTATGAATTAGGAAATAATAATGACTTTTTAACCAGCCAACTTAAGAGAACACATCGCCTTCTATACGAACAGAAAAACCTATATAGATTTGAAAAAACCATGCTTGAATTCATTAAACAATTGGCTCATAAGGGGGAGTTTAAACCTAATACACATTCATTTAAAAAATTAAAAAGCCAGCTCGTCGCTCTTCCTGGGAATTCGAAAAGCGGACAAGTAGCGGATACGTTTGACTTCATTTCCTGGATTGAAAGTAAAATTGAAAAACGCTCTTTTGCTGAAATTCTCAAAGAGAAATCTGGTCTTTAATTTTATTTTAGTCAGTAATTGCGTTTATCAAGACCCTGGAAAGAGATAAACGAAATCCACTCTTAGAACACCTTGTTATCTTAACCCGCCAGTTAGATCGTATAAAAAGAGATAACGCTAAGGAGATACATTACACCTCAATAAGATTGTCTGCGTAATCGGTTACTTACATTGCTTTTACAGATTAATACAAAGCGTATAATTTTGAAAGGTATCTAGTCTGGTTCCGGGAAAGCATTTGCATTTAAAAGATTGGTATAATTTGCACGGAACTCGTGCGGGATCATGCAAATAATCCCGTCAGCTGCACGTTCTCTTATAAGTATTTAATCTGTTATTAAATCAACTGCAGTTTCAATTGAGCTGGCATTTTTGCGATATCGCTTTTTTAGTTTGAACATTCTTACATCCTTAATTATTTCCTGAAAATCTATAGATAAACCTACAGATGAATAAAAGCCGTCAAGCGATAAATCCTTTACCCGATTTAAAAGCACTTTCCTATACCCAAACGCTGCCTTCAAGCCAATCCACCTGATCGGTTTAAAAGTTCCTGAAAGCCCAAAGTATGAGATCGCTATAAACCCCGATTGTTTAGCTGTTGGCAAATCACCAAACTCCGATCTATAATTTAGTGTGTGCCCTCCAAAACCAAATTCCAAAGGCATACCTAATGAAAAAAAACGGGTATCCTTATAGATAAATTCCAAATTTAGAGAACCATATTTTAAGTCGTATTGGCCTAGATATTCTATATCATTAAAATTCTTTTTTAAAGAAGGTAATTTTTTAGATGCATGGTAATAACCTAAAGTAACCCGAAGTTTATTCTTTAATAAAACGCCAGCATCAAGTCCGTTAAGGCTGAGTGTTTCATTATTTAAAAAACTTAATCTGTTGTCGAATCTAAATTGGGGCCGAATTAATTTCGGTTTCATAATTTTTATAGAGTCGGCCATAAACACTTTTTTTGTCATCTTTTTTTGAGCATTAATGTTTAATGCACAAAAAACAAAAAAATAAAAAAGTAAATTCTGCAGGGTTAAACGCACAATTGAAATTCCCTTATTTGCATTAATTTTTTTCATAATACACAGGATCGCCGTTCAAAGGCTCAATATCCTTTTTAAACTTATCAATAAGGTTCATTTCCTCCAATGTAACCGGCGAGTAGGCCTCCGCCATTTTTTCCATCACTTTTACAAAAGTTTCTTTTAGCTTTGGACTTAAGTAATGGCTGTTCAGCCGGATCTCATTCATTGCCCAATCGTAAGCGGTTTGAACATCAACATATTTATCCTTTTCCAAGATTTGAAAAATAATATCAGAAAAATCAAAATTATTCTCATTGCAGCGTAACTCCGCTGCTACGATAGCCTTAAATTTTTCATGCTCTTCTTTTTGTATTGCACCATCTGCGCATGCAACTGCATAAGCAAGTTCTCCTATTGCTGTGTGAAGATTTTGTAATGGTGTCATAATTTTTAGTTTTAAAGGTTTATAATTAAAATGTGAGCTATTTTTTCAATTCCACTCTTCCTGTCTTGGTAATATTTACTTTAAAGGATTCGTTGATCGGCTCTGTCGACTCCAAAATCGCATTCAATACCAATGTATAACTATAACTATCCTGGTTCCTCATTATGTCATAAACTGTCTTTCCTAAATTATCTACGTTAATTTTTATTGGAAGTTCTATATAAGTTGTTTCCTTTGGTTTTATGTTGATTGTTTCGCCAGAGCTTCCTTTTAAATCCCCTTGGTTTAAAATTTTCATTGTGTAAGTCATATCCTTAATAGATAAAGTGACAGGGCCATAATTGACAATTTTAATTTTAGCGTTTGCATAAATAGATTTCCAACGAATCCTTTGCCATGTTATTTCCTCGATCTCCAATTCCGGGGGCTGCGGTATTTTTAATTTCGCCGATTTGTTTATCGGGATCTCAGCTTTTCCAAATGGGGTTGAAAATTGAATAGAGACATTGATCGCATAATCTGCACTGTCGCTTATTTTTCTTTCTGCCTTCAGATCCTTTAAAATAGTAACGTACGGAATTTGTAAAGATAAATTCAGCGTGTCATTTCCATGATCAGGCAACACTGCCCCTATAAATTGTTCGTTTTGTAAATATATTTTATCTAGTAGTGATATTTTATATTTCAATGTATCAATCCCAATTTCGAGGAACGATTTGTTTTTTATCACCAACCTAGAACTAATGTAAGATGTGTCATTTATTACTTTAATATTTATGTCCCCGATTTGCTCAACATCCGGAACAAAATATTCCACAAGTTGAGACCGAAAAATAAAAAAAACTCCGCATGCAAGTATTGTTAAAACAAGAATAAAAATACCCAGGCGTACTATTATTCTTTTCACTTACTTTTCTTTTTAGATTCCTTTTTAAAATATTTTCTCAACAAAAAACTATGTTGAAGTGCCTCGAGGTCTTTATCCAGTTTTTTAGAACTGCTTTCCAAATTTGCGATTGTTGCTTTTAAATTTGCACCTGCTGCTTCATCATGCAGCATAACACCGACGGGGCTTTTGGAATTATTACTTGCATTTTTTAGATTACTCACGAAAACTGCTGCAGTATCCGCAACACTGTGTAACTGTACAACAGAGGCTCTCAGGGAATTGAATATGATTGTATCGGTCACCAGGTCATTTGCCAGCGTTCCATCCCGGTTAAGTTTTGCAGTAAAATTGCTTAGAGAAGCGATAAGTTTTTGTGTATTTGCAGAAGCTGCCTGAAGTGAATGCGCTGTAGCAGCAATACTATTGTATAGAGAGTCACTGTTAAGCAACTTTCCAATAGTACCTTCTCCGCTTGCCAATTTTTTCGTGAGCGATAAAATATTCAGATTATTTTGTTGTAGTGTACTCATAATTTCTTCCGGCGACAACATTGTTTCATTTGCCAGCGAATCTCCTTCCTCGATTTCCCCGGCTAAAGAAGTTCCACCATAAATGACCAGAATTTTATTTCCTATCAAACCATCGGTACTAACTTTAACCTTTGCATCTTTTCGGATATATTGTTTCGACTCTAAATTAATGTTCAGGTATACTTTTACCTGGGATTTCCCATAAAACTCTGTTTTTTTAACAGTTCCAATTTTTACACCGGAAAACCAAATATTATTTCCTGATGTCAAACCACTCACATCACCAAAAACTGTTGATACGACCATTTTCTTTTGAAATGTAGAGTGCAGGTTTCCTATTGCCAGTATCCCCAGAACAAGGAATAATATTCCCACAATAATAAAAACACCCACTCCAATTGCTCGTTTATTCACCGGGTCATTCATAACTTATTCTATAAAATTGTAATTGAAAAAACTTTTTATTTGTTCATTGTCCCCAAAATTTTTCGAATCGAATACTTCTTCGAATTTTCCTGCCTTCTCAAATTTTCCATCCAGAAGCATAGCTATTTTATCTCCTGTTTGTTTAGCACAAGTAAGATCATGCGTAATAATGATAGAGCTGGTATTGTATTTTTCCTGTACTTCATTGATGAGTTTATTTATTTCTTCACTGGTAACCGGATCAAGCCCGGAAGTGGGTTCATCATATAACATGATCTCCGGTTTAAGAATTAAAGTGCGTGCAATTCCAATTCTTTTCCGTTGTCCACCGGAAAGATCAGATGGCATTTGATTTATCTTGTCCTTCAGCCCTACAGCATCCAACACTTCTTCCACCGCAGCATTTATTTCTTTTTTCTCAAGATCAGTTCTATTCATTGCTAATGGGAAAGCCAGATTCTGACGTACGTCCATACTGTCGTATAAGGCACTGTTCTGAAATGAAAAACCAATCCGTAAACGTAATTCATTCAATTCCTTTTGTGATAATTTAACTACCTCTTTTCCTAATACCTTAACCTCTCCCTTATCCGGAGATATTAACCCGGCAAGTATCTTTATCAGTACAGATTTCCCCGCACCCGAACGTCCAAGCACAACCATATTCTCTCCTTTAAAAACATCGAGATTAATATTTTTCAACACATCAAAATCACCAAAGGATTTATATAATCCTCTTATAGAAATTACAGGCTCCTCATTTATTTTATCAATAACTGTTTCCATTTTTAAAAATATCGGATCCAATTTGAAATTTGCACTATAGTAACTTCTTCAATAAAGACAAGAAACATAGAAAGTACCACAGCTTCGTTCGCTGCCTTTCCAACGCCTCTTGTTCCCTGTGAGGCATTGTATCCTTTGTAACACCCAATTATGCCTATGGTAAATCCAAATACAATTGATTTAACAACTGATGTAAATACATCTAAAAAAGTGATTGTAGAAAACCCGTTATGTATAAAACTTACGATACTAGTCGCTTCATTTGAATGGACACTTAAATATGAACCCATTAAGGCCACAAAACCACAATACAAACCTAATATTGGTATTGTTATAGTAGAGGCCAGGACACGTGTTGCAACCAAATACTTAAAAGGATTAATTGCTGACACTTCCATCGCTTCTATCTGTTCTGTAACTTTCATAGAACCTAATTCAGCACCAATACTGGAACCAACTTTTCCTGCACAAATCAAAGCAGTAACCAATGATGCCAGCGCTCTTACAATAGCAATTGAAATAAGTGATGGCAACCAAGATGTAGCCCCAAACTCCGCCAACGAAGGCCTTGATTGTTTTGTAAAAACTATACCTGTGACAAAACCGGTAAGAGTAATGAGAGGCAATGATCTCAGCCCAATTGCATAACATTGGTTTATAATTTCCCGCCAATGGTAAGGTGACCGAAAGGCTTCATTAAAAAAACGAATTACAAATTTGTACGCTTTATAAACATTGATAAAATAACCATCAATGACCTTAGAAAATAAATATTTACGCGGATGTGAGTTTGTCACGGCTTGCTTTTCAAAATCATATTTTTTGCGACTGAACCAACATTTAGGTTGTCGTAATCTTATTACAAAGATAAATTATACTGTCATTAATGTTTTACATATTTTTCTAAAATAATTACACATTTCACGTATTTATCAGATATTGTCTTTTCTAGTTTAGTAAAGTGCTGATGCAAAATTTCCTGGTAATTCATTATGAATTTTTTTACCTCTTGACTGAAATTAGGTCTCATATAAATGTTAAATAAATATTACATATGTAAGTTTTTTCTCTGGATCAAAAAAAATGAAATTTTAATTATCAATATTTCGGCTATCCAAAAGGTGTTTTCACCGAATAGTTTCATTTTAAAGTAGGAGAAAAAATTACTTTTACTAGCTTTATATGTACCGAAAAAATACAAACCTGCTTTGACTTAGGTGCAAGTGGCTATGTAGTTAAACCGGTTCAGTTTGAAGAATTTGCCAAGGCCATTAAAGCAATAGGAGCTTATTGGATATTAATGAGCGGGATTAATCTTCAAGGATCTATTTCCGAAAATGTAATGAATGAGGCCGGCCCTTCGCTCACCGAAATTTTAGCATAGAAATATTTCTTTTTTTAAGTTTGAGGACGAACGTTACTTCGATTTTGTGTTATTCGGAAAATAGGTTTATCTTAATTGATCTAAACAGCTTTTTAATTTAGGAAGCTGATTATTAATTCCCCAAAATGATATTAAATTTTTTTACTTCATCAAATATCATTGTAAAACACTTTAGATTTTCGTTAATCGTTTTTGTAAAGTTGTTATTTATTTCACAAAAAATTATTGCAGTAACTGGCATTGAAAATTTTCCTTATAATCGCTTGGAAGCACTGCGAGGCAATGGAATGCAGTTTATCGAAAATAAGGGCCAGATAAGTGATGTGAATCATCATCCAAGGCCGGATATTATGTACGAAGGCGAGGCTGGTAAAACAAAAGTATATCTTAAGAAAAATGGTATTAGTTATGTAGTAACCCAAACTGAAGGATTAAATGAAGTTGAATCGGGTGACCCTGAACCAATAACACCAGAAGCTATTTATGAGGCTAAACGAAAACAATTGCAAAATGCTATTGTAAAATGCCATCGTATAGATATGGATTTTTTAGGTTGCAACAGCGAAATAACCATATTAAAAAAGGAACAAGTAGAAGGATATAATAACTATTATTTGAGTCATTGCCCTAAAGGAATATCCAATGTTCCGGCTTATAATAAAATTATATATCAAAACGTATATAACAATATCGATATTGTTTATTATGGAGGTAAAGAGAATGGGTTAAAGTATGATTTTATTGTGAAACCGGGTGGTGATCCCAATCAGATTAAATTTAAATACCATGGAGTTGGAGCAATAAAAATAGTTGATGAAGAATTACGCATATTACACTCGTTAGGAGAAATGGCAGAAACACTTCCTAAAGTTTATCAAAATATCAATGGTAAAATTACTGATATAAAGGCACAGTACATTTTAGAAGGTACGACATTATGTTTTAAACTTTCTGCTTATAAAACTAATTATCCGCTCATCATCGATCCTTGGGTTACTTATTTTGGTGGAGCAGGTAACGAACTAAGCAATAGGATAACAGTTGATCAAAGCGGGAATGCTCTTGTAGTGGGATACCAATCAAATGGAGGTTTTCCTGTGAACGTTGGCGCATGGCAATCGGCTCTTGCTGGTATGACAGATGTTGTTATTATTAAGATGGACCCAAATGGAAACCGGGCATGGGCAACATATTATGGAGGATCTAGTTCGGAAACCGGATATGGTATTGCCTCCGATGCATCCAATAATGTTGTCATAAGTGGTAATACCAGGTCTGTAGATTTTCCGCTTGGTGGAAATACTTTTCAGTCTGCATTTGCAGGTGGTACTTTTGATGACGCCTTTATTGTAAAATTTACTTCGGGAGGTATTCTTTCCTGGGCCACATATTATGGAGGCACCGATGATGACTCAGGGAATTCAATAGCCGTTGATGCCGCGGATAATATTATAATGACTGGAACAACTAACTCCAATAACTTTCCCGTTGTTGGCGCCTATCAGGGTGCATCTGGCGGAGGCTTGGATGCATTTATTGTGAAATTTGATCCAAATGGAAGTCGTTCCTGGGCGACATATTATGGTGGTTCCAGTTCTGATGGAGCTAATTCAACGTGGGTAGCTATAGATAAGTTAACGAATGATATTGTGATAACAGGTAATACGGCATCCACAAATTTTCCAGTGACAGGAGGTGCATTTCAACCTGCGAATGCTGGTGGTGGTGATCTGTTTATCGCGAAGTTTAACGCAGGTGGTAATCTCACATGGGCCACTTATTTTGGTAGTTTTGGTATGGATCTGAGTTCGGACATTGCGGTAGATAATTCAGGAAATATTATCGTTACCGGTATAACACGATCTGCCACGTTTCCCGTTACTCCAGGCTGCTGGCAACCAGCGTTAGCGGGCACAGCTTCAAATATTTTTATCTCGAAATTTACTTCTGGAGGAAATCAGGTGTGGACTACCTATTATTTTGGTGATCAAAAATATGGTAATAGCTGTGCAGTAGACAAGTACAATAATATTTATGTTATGGGTGAATGGGAGGATGTTGATCCTGGCTATGTATTCCCCTGTGCCTTTCAAAAAAATTTCGGGGGCGGTGGAGAGGATGCATACATTTCCAAATTTAATTCAAACGGAATGCATATATGTGATACCTATATGGGCGGCGCATATGAAGATGATCTTGATAATGGGGGAAGGGGAGGCGTTGCGTGTTATGGAGAATTTGTTTATTTCACCGCACTTAACGGAGATTCCCCAACTAAAGTAAGTTATCCTGTTACTCCCGGAGCTTTTCAAACATTCCCTGGAGGAGGAGATATTACTATAGGTAAATTATGTGCTTTGAATTGCGGTGATTACTCGCCAAAAACAATTGCTATTACTCCGGTGCAATTAGCGGGATGTCCTGGTAATATACCGGTGAACTTCACGCAAAACTATAGGTGGGTTCTAAAAATTCACTTTTAGAGATTTGACTAAAAATCGGAGAAC
>CAZQIC010000146.1:0-5247 GCA_964593555.1 uncultured Bacteroidia bacterium
TTCTTCATTTTACAGAACCAAGATAAAAAAACAATTTTCAAAAATTCGAAACTACATGAAGTCGATTTTTCCGAATGTGATTTAACCAATTCTATTTTTGAAAACTGCGATCTTACAAACGCCAGATTCGAAAATACGATATTAGAAAAAACCGATTTACGAACTTCCTATAACTACTCCTTCGATCCTGAATTAAATAAAATAAAAAGAGCCAAGTTCTCCTTGCAAGGCGCTGCAGGACTTTTAAACAAATACGATATTGACATAGAATACTAACGACAAAAAAAGAATCATAAAATGAGCGAATTTATTTTACTGTTCAGCATGGACATAACAACCAAAGGAGCGCAACCCAACCCTGAACAAATGGCAATTTATATGGAGCAATGGGACAAGTGGATAAAAACCATCACTCAAAAAAACAAACTTTCAGGCGGCAATCATTTATCAAATGAGGGGAAAGTGTTAACGGGGGAAAATAAAATAGCTAAGGGACCTTACGTACAAAAAAAAGAAGCTGTTGCAGGTTATATTATTGTTAACGTAAAGAATTTCACTGAGGCTGTTTCCATTGCGAAGCGCTGCCCTATTTTAAACGGGAAAAACACCAGCGTGGAAGTAAGAAAGGTTGCGGAAACATAATTAATCAGATCAACCATATGGCGTCATCAAAAAAGAATCTAAGGATATGTAAAAACGGACATAAATATTTTAAAAGCAGTGATTGTCCCACCTGCCCTATTTGTGAAGAAAAAAGAAAACCAAAAGATGGATTTCTCTTATTGCTGTCGGCGCCTGCGCGACGGGCATTAGAAGCAGCAGGAATAAATACAGTAAAAAAGCTTTCTGAATATAGCGAGAAAGAAATTTTACAGCTTCATGGTATGGGCAAAAGTTCAATTCTCAAACTAAGACTCATTCTTAGAAAAGATGGTTTAGCTTTCAAAAAAAATTAATGCCATTACAATACAACCCCCTATCTTCGTATATAAATTAAATTCATAAAAATGAAAATCATAAAAAGAATCCTTCTTACCATTGTATCCATAATTGTTTTGCTATTAGTTATAGCCATTTTTGTTCCCAAGCATTATACAGTAAGTATTTCAGAAACAATTAACCAACCCAAACAAGTAGTGTTTGATTACGCAAAAATGCTGAAGAACCAGGAGTATTATAGTGAATGGGTAATGGCTGACCCTAACCTGCATCCGGAAATTGTTGGAACAGACGGAACCGTTGGCGCAATGCAAAAATGGAACAGCAAGGACGACAATGTTGGCGAAGGAGAACAACAAATTACTGCATTAACACCTGATAGAATAGATGTAGATATAAGATTTAAGCGCCCATTTGAAGGAGAGGCAAAAGCTGCCAATATTTTTAAAGCAGTTTCAGAGAACCAAGCCCTGGTGACTAGCGAATTTTACAGTAACGATAAATACCCCTTCA
The DNA here is from genome assembly GCA_964593555.1 of uncultured Bacteroidia bacterium. Classification (GTDB taxonomy): domain Bacteria; phylum Bacteroidota; class Bacteroidia; order JAFLBG01; family JAFLBG01; genus CAZQIC01. Next base: position 1,453 of record CAZQIC010000146.1, read on the forward strand.
ACCTGATGTCATACTTTTTCGGAAGAAAAATGGTAGAGGACGTAGAAGTTAAAAATCTTAAGAATCTCAAAATCATACTGGAAAAAAATTAATTATTTTTGACAACTGCACAATTAAAAAATGCATAATTAATTAAATGTCGAAACAGAAGAAACATACGTCGCCCAAAAAAGGCAAAAAAGCTTCTGTGCCAAATAATAAACAGCGGCGCTATGTTCTAATTATTTGTGCAGCGATATTTATTTCTGCATTTCTTTTATATAAAAACACACTTCATCACCAGTACGCGCTGGATGATGATATATATACAAAGAAGAACGCCTATGTTCAGCAGGGGTTTTCCGCGTTAAAAGATATTTTCAATAAAGGATCTTTATACGGCTTTAACGGAGTTAATGATGCGCAGTACAGGCCCATTGCGCTGCTTAACTTTATGGCCGAGGTGCATTTCTTTGGAATGCATCCTGAAGTTTCGCATTTATTTAATGTATTATTTTACGCAATCACCTGTGTTATTCTTTTTCTTTTCCTCAAAAAGATCTTAAAAAACTATCACATAGCCGTTCCTGCGGCAGCAGCACTACTTTTTACATTCCATCCCATACATACCGAGGTAGTTGCCAACATCAAAAGCCGTGACGAAATACTCAGCTTTCTTTTTGGTGTGATCTCGTTTTATTTTATTGCAAGATATATTGAGAATAAAAAAGCAAAACACTACTGGGCATCAGTTATCATTTTTTTTGTTTCCACCCTTTGTAAGGAAACAAGTTTAATGTTCGCTTTCCTGGCAGCGCTTACTTTTTATTTTTTCTCCGATCTGCCTCTAAAAAAAATAATAACACTCAGCATTCCATTTGTAGGAGTAATGGTTGTTTATTACCTCATTCGTAAAAGCGTACTGAGCAGCGTAACTTTTAACGAAGAACTGATCGTAATGAACAACTCATTACAGGCGGCAACCAATTTATCGGAGCGATACGCCACCAACTTTGTAATGCTTGGAAAATATTTAACCATGCTTTTTTATCCGCATCCTTTGAGCTGGGATTATTCCTACAAACAATTTCCCATTGTTAACTGGAGCGATATTGGGGCTATTGCATCGCTTTGTACGTATATCTTTCTTGGAGCATATGTAATTGTAAAATTTAAAAAGAAAGACATTTATGCTTTTTGCATTTTATTTTTTATGCTCACCCTTATTCTTACCTGCAACCTGGTTGTAAAAATTGGTGCCACATTCGGCGAACGTTTTTTGTTTGCTCCATCATTGGCATTTTGCATCGCCGTTCCTGTTACACTTTCAAGATTCATTAAACTAAACCCCGAAAAATATATTTATATACTTACAGGAATTTTATTGGTGGTATATACTTCAATTACAGTACCGAGAAATCTTGTTTGGGAAAATAATTTTGAACTTTTTAAATCAGGAGTTATCACCTCACCTAATAGTGCGCGAACACATTTATCATTAGCAATTGAATATAGAACCCAAGCAGAAAATTTTAAAGGCTCCGACCCAAACGAAAGAAAAAAATTATTTGAAAACTCCATTAAGTGTTTTGGCGACGGCCTTGTCATTTACGATAAAGATCCGGATGCATTTTATAACCTCGGTGTTACTTACCATGAAATGGGCGACAAAGAAAACGCGTTAAAAACGTATGAGAAAACATTAAAATATAACCCGGGTTATATTGGAGCCCTAAATAATAGCGGCGTTATTTATTTTGAGCGCCAGGATTACGCTAATGCCTTAAAATATTTTACCAATGTTTTAAAATACAATGTTAATTATGCTGACGCATATGCAAATACCGGAGCCGTATATCATAACAAATCTCAGCATGACCTGGCGATCACCAATTATGAAAAAGCTATATCGCTGAACCCTAAATTATTTAATGTGTACGATAACCTTGTAAAAATTTACAACTTCAAAGGCAATAAGGATAAAGCGAATTATTACGCTAATTTAAAAGCGGTGAACGGTGGACCTAAATAATAAACTCAGAAACTTCTTTACGATTTGCTTTTAGTGTATTCATCAACAATGAAGTAATTGTCATTGGACCAACACCACCCGGAACCGGGGTAATATAAGAACATTTAGGGGCAACGTTTTCAAAATCTACATCGCCATAAAGTTTAAAACCGGTTTTGGTTTTTGTTGAAGGCAAACGCGTGGTACCAACATCGATCACTACTGCTCCTTCTTTGATCATATCGGCAGTAATAAAATTTGGCTTGCCAATTGCGGCGACAATAATATCTGCCTGCCGTACCACTGAAGAAATATTTTTTGTTTTACTGTGCACCAATGTAACCGTGCAATTTCCAGGGTTGGTATTGCGGGATAGCAAAATACTCATAGGAGTTCCAACGATATTACTTCTTCCCACAACCACACAATGTTTTCCTTCAGTTTCAATTTTATAATGTTTTAATAATTGTACTATTCCGAATGGTGTTGCTGATACGTATGATGGAATACCCAATACCAATTTACCGACATTCACAGGATGAAAACCATCAACATCCTTAGAAGGAGAAACGGTTTCAATTATTTTTCTTTCTGAAATATGTTTTGGCAAAGGGAGCTGCACAATGAAGCCGTCAACATGATCAGCATTATTTAATTCTTTTACTTTATCCAGTAACTCTTTTTCCGAAATTGTATCGGGGTAACGGATAAGTGTCGATTCGAAGCCGACTTTTTCACAGGCTTTTACTTTTGCAGCAACATATGTTTCACTTCCCCCATCATTACCAACCAATATGGCAGCAAGGTGCGGCACCCGATCACCATTCTTTTTTATTGCATCGACAGAAGCTGCGATCTCCGCTTGAATTTTTTCTGAAACAGCTTTTCCGTCAATAATGGTCATAAAAAATTATCTTCTTGCGCCTGGCATATTACGCATCATTTTTGCCATCTGATCTTTGTTACCCATCATGCGCATCATCTTTCTCGTTTCTTCAAATTGATTCATCAACCGATTTACCTCTTGCACATTTGTTCCGCTTCCATTGGCAATCCTTTGTTTACGGCTCCCGTTAATAATATCCGGATTATCACGTTCCTTAGGAGTCATAGAGTAAATGATCGCTTCAATACCTTTAAATGCATCATCATCAATGTCCATATTTTTAATAGCCTTCCCAACACCCGGTATCATTCCCATGAGGTCCTTCATGTTCCCCATCTTTTTTATCTGCTGTATCTGCGCCAGAAAATCGTCGAATGAAAATTGATTCTTCGCAATTTTTTTCTGAAGCTTTCTTGCTTCTTCAACACTGAATTGCTCCTGCGCCCTTTCTACAAGTGTAACCACATCACCCATTCCAAGTATCCTATCCGCCATACGATCGGGATGAAAAACATCCATCGCATCCATCTTCTCACCCACTCCAATGAATTTTATCGGCTTGTTTACAACCGATCTTATAGATAAGGCAGCTCCACCTCTTGTATCTCCATCTAACTTAGTAAGTATAACACCGTCAAAATCTAACTTATCATTAAATGCTTTCGCTGTATTCACGGCATCCTGCCCTGTCATCGCATCAACAACAAATAAAATTTCATCAGGGTTCACTGCTTTTTTAACAGCGGCAATTTCTTTCATCATCAGCTCATCAACAGCTAAACGACCCGCGGTATCAATAATAACAACAGAATTTCCATTGGTACGTGCATGAGAAACAGCTTTGGTAGCAATTGAAACTGCATCTTTATTTTCCCTGTCAGAAAAAACCTCAACACCCAATTGTTCACCCAACACATGC
>CAZQIC010000146.1:5257-11144 GCA_964593555.1 uncultured Bacteroidia bacterium
CCCCTGCAAACCGCTCATTAATATTATTGTGGGGTTTCCTGAAAGTTTTATGTCAGTTTTTTGTCCGCCCATTAACTCGGCTAATTCATCGCGGGTAATTTTTATCATTAATTGTCCGGGAGAAATAGCGGTGAGTACGTTTTGACCCATCGCTTTTTCTTTCACATTATCCGTGAAAGTCTTCGCTACTTTATAGTTAACATCCGCATCTAGCAAGGCTTTCCGAACTTCCTTCAAGGTTTCGGAAACGTTTACTTCGGTAATTTTTCCCTGACCTTTTAAGATTTTAAAGGCCCTATCTATCTTGTCGCTTAAATTATCAAACATGTTTTTAAATTTATAATGCCAAATTTAGTAATTCCTTTCGGTTAAAGAAGGGCGAACGACAAAATGCACTTTTCTTACTTTACCCTTCGAGAACCTCCATAGGCCGCCAAAGGCTTTCCAACGGCGCCGCAGGGTACGGATTCCGTTCGTTGAGGCTCTCGAAACGAACAAGAGGTGCAAAATATCCTTACCCTTTAAAGAATTGTTAAATTAATTTATGATCAAGGGTTACTTTGAATTGAACTAATTGTAGAGTAGTAGAGTACTTTAGGGGCACCAGATTTAAAACGTTAATTCGACTACATAGAATGGGAAAAAATTCATTTATCAAAAAACAAGCATTCATACCCTATTTACCCTATATTTGTCGAATAAATGTTGATAAGTTTGTCGCATTTTCAAATTCCAACATATTCAACACAAAAAAAGCTTTAAAATGATATAAAAAGGCATTTTGCTCGTTTCAAACACCAAGCATTAAACATAATAGAAACTTGATTTATAATATAAAAAAGCCTAGTTTTGCATGCAACTATTCAAACGAAAAAGTAATCTTTAAATTATACAACAAGCATCCCCGGGAAATCAAACATAAATTAATGAAAACATCTTACTTAAAAATTTTATTTTTCTTCTCATTAATACTCATTGGACTATCGGGTGCTTCATTCGCACAAACTGCAATCCCAACTTTTCCTGATAGTCTGCTTATTGGATTTGACGAGGAAACTGCTTTATTAGAACTTAAAGAATCTACCGTTGATCCTGATATGATCGCGCGTTTTCTTTATCATAAAAAACGTGAGTTTATAGAGACGAAAGCAGGCATATGGAATGTGCCTATTATGCAGCAACAGGCTTTTTTGAAAAATGGCGGAGGCAACAATAGTATTCAGGCTGCAGGCTGTAACAATTCAGATTTTGAACTAGGAAATTTCACAGGATGGGATGCCGCTTCAGGCTCATGCCCAAGCTACTTTTCAAATGCGTGCCTTCCTGCTGCAAACCCTATCTGTCCAGTTCCAGGTCTTATCAATGGAAGACATACGATCATGAGTGGTATTGGTTTTGACCCTTGGGTTGGACCTGCCCTTCCTGTTGTATCTTCGGGTGGTTCTTACTCTGTTAGAATTGGCAATGAAGAGGTTGGCGGTGAAGCGGAACAATTGAGCACAACTTTTACTGTAACCCAAAGTCACTTCTCTTACAAATATGCTGTTGTTCTTAACGACCCAAGCCACAGCATTAGCCAACAACCTTTTTTCAAAATAGACGTTATTGAAACTGCAACAGGAAACCCTGTTACATGTGCACAATATTTCGTTGTGGCCGGAGCTGGTGTACCAGGATTTCAAAGCCTTAAGGTTTCTTTCAGAACTATCAGATGGAAACCATGGTCAACAGTTACAATGGACCTTAGTGCTTATATGAACCAACAAGTAACTATACGTTTTACAACTGCTGATTGCGGTGCTGGTGGACACTTTGGATATGCTTATATCGATTGTTTTTGCGAGGATTTAAAAGTAACACAACAGGATACAGTTTGCCAAGGAACGGATGCTAGTCTTGCAGCCCCTGACAATTTCGCAACATATAGCTGGTCACCGGTTCCATCCACAGACCAGATACTCATAACAAAACTTCCAACAACTTATACTGTAACAATGACCTCTTTCTCAGGTTGTGTTACTAAGGCATATCACACATTAGAAACTTTCCCTGTTCCTAGTGCTGATTTTTCTTATGAAGCAAACGAAGATGAGTACACTGTTCAGTTCACAGATCTTTCAACAATTGCTGCTCCGGGAAGTATTATAGGATGGAGTTGGGAATTTGGAGATGGCGCTATTGACAGCATCCAAAATCCTGCGCACTTGTATGCGGAAGGTGGTGAATACAATGTTCGTCTAACCGTGACATCTGATGATAGTTGTACGAACTCTGTTGAACAACAAATAAGTGTTGGAGCCTACACCTTTTATACTCCGAATGCATTCACTCCGAATGGAGACAATTTAAATGACGCTTTTGAACCAAAAGGAAGAGGTATAACCAAGTACAGATTGTTAATTTATGACAGATGGGGTAACATTGTTTTTGAGACTTATAGTCTTGATGATAAATGGAATGGGAATAGACAGTTCTCAAATAAACTATCTCCTATAGATGTTTATGTCTGGAAAGCTTATCTGACGGACATCTTCGCTAATGAATACGAGCGTACAGGACACGTAGCTTTGATCAAGTAGAAGCTAATCATTTACATTTTGCAGTTAGATCAGAACCTTAGTATCACAGTTATTTGTGTATATAGCTCACGTCTTTATATGTAGTTTAGCCATACTATGAGGTCTCTTTTCCTTTTTTTGATTCTCCTCGTGAGGCTATCCTTTGCTCAGGAATGTTCTTTGTTATGTAATACCGACTTTGAGTCGCCTCAACTTCCGGGAGCGGGAAGCTGGGCATTACTGGATGATGACAGTGTTCCCTGCTGGAACACAACTGCAACCGATAATATGCTCGAGTTTTGGCAATCGGGAATGATGGGAGTAACAGCATACTCAGGAGGACAATTTGCTGAATTAAATGCCAATGAAGTCTCCACGCTTTACCAGGATTTTACAGTTACACCAGGTGCATCGGTTCAAATTTCATTTGCTCACCGCAGCAGAAACCACGTGGATACCATGAGTGTATCTGTTGGTCCTACCGGAGGGCCATTCACAGTTTTGGGAATTTACACAGCAGGTACTGCCGCTTGGGTTTATAATACTATAAACTACACTTTTCCGAGCAACACGGTTACAAATTATTCTCTTCGTTTCAATTCAATTGACCACTCAAGTAACAGTAGTATGGGCAACTTTCTTGATGCAGTATCAGTATCACTTGCGGCACCCCTTGCAGATTTTTCTTATGTGATGAATGATGAACTTTCGGTTAATTTTACTGATTTATCTAATGCATCCACAGGAAATATAGTTACCTGGGAATGGGAATTTGGTGACGGAAATTATTCTGACATACAAAACCCCAGTCACACCTACGCCTCCGAAGGAACTTATATAGTTAAACTAAAAGTAATATCTGCCGGTGGATGCGAAGATTCTACGATGAAAGAAATTACGTTTGGTTCTTTTAGCCTTTATGCACCGAATGCTTTTACACCAAATGCAGATAATGTAAATGATGAGTTTGAATTAAAAGGAAAAGGCATTCGTGAATTTAAAATGTCAATATTCGACAGGTGGGGAAATACTGTTTTTGAATCGACTGATATAAATAAAAAATGGGATGGAAAAAGAACGGATAAAAATGAATTTTTACAACTAGATGTTTATGTTTGGAAGGCTGTAATTATCGACTTTTTTGAAAGAGAAAAAAAGTATGCGGGGCATGTTGCGTTGATAAGATAAACCTGTTATTTATATTATCCATTATTATAAAAGCCCGCCTTCGGAGCGGGTTTTTTCTTTATAAGGAGCATATTATACTCTGTCCATTTAAATAGGCGTGTATATCTAAGAATATAAAACATTTTATATCTTTGCGGCGGAGAAGTGGCAGAGTGGTCGATTGCGGCAGTCTTGAAAACTGTTGAGGGTCACACCTCCGGGGGTTCGAATCCCTCCTTCTCCGCCAGATAAGCAAAGGCAACAAATTTATTTTTGTTGCCTTTTTTATTTTGTCCATTTTTGGGCGAATTAGGTTGTTTTTGCCTTTTTCGACTAAGGGTATAAAATCCTTTTGGGCTGCAAAAAGTCACTTTATCCCTCCATAGTTGCACCATTGTTAAACCACTGTTGCACCAAATTACATTTTTGTTGCACCATTAACACTGTGTGTTAAACCATGCTTTTTTTCTTCGATAAAAGCATTTTTGAAATTATTTTGCTGTCAAAATCAGGCAGTATTAGTATTCACTAAAAGCATTAAATAATGAACCCTACCATACATTTTAAAATAAGGATAGAAAGACCCTCTCCCGACGGCTCAACGGCAGTTTTTATGAGAGTTACATTTAACAGAAAGCAAATTCTATCTTTTTCTATTGGTCAAACGATACCGTTGAAAAAAGAATATCAGAAACTAAGGGTTGAAGAAATAAAACAGATCCCAACAAATAAACGATATGATTTGTATTGTTGGGATAATGAGAAAGAAAGGGCAACAAAAGGTTTCGGGAATACGGAAACCCTTAATTTGTTTTTGGACGATGAAAAAAAACGTGCCAATGATATTGTTTACGATCTGAATAAGAAAGAGAGGCTTACCCCTGATAATTTTAAAAAGGAGTTTTTAAAAGCAGACAACGCAAATAATATTACTCTTTTAGAATACTGCTTAAATGAAATTAACAAAAATCGAAGCGAACAATTTGCGAGTGAAACCAAGCGGAGTTATAAATCCGTTATTACTAAATTAAATAACTACAAACCCAATATCAGGCTTTCGGATATTACATATAAATTTCTTACCGAATATGAAAATTTTATGCTAACAACAAAAGAAGAAAAGGGGGCAGGTAATAACAAACGTACTGTCGAGAATAATATGAAGATCATACGCACATTTATAAGTATGGCTTGCAAGAACGGGGATCTTTCCGAAAAAAATTATCCTTTCCGTGATTTTAAAATAAAAGAGACACCTAAATTTTTCTCTACCCGTGATTTTTTAGAGCCTGATGAAATACTTTCATTAGAAGGTCTTATGGATAAATACGTTGCTCCATCAAAGCCAATGAAAATGTTATCTAATGAGGATTGGGAAACAAGGGAAAAGGCAGGTATTATTACACCGGGCGAATATAAAACCCTACGGAGCTTTTTAATTGGTATCTATACAGGCTTGCGTTTTCGTGATGTGCTTGCACTTGATAAAGACGAGCATATACGTTCAAGATATATCTCAAATCCTAAAAGTGGCGAACGTAATTTGAAATATTACCTCGAAATTGATTTACACAAGACGGGTGTAAATGTGATTATTCCTTTAATTGATAAGGCTCTCAAGCTTATTGATGTTAATGAAAAAGGAAAAGTTTGTAAAAATATTTCCAATACAAAGGCAAATAAACATCTGAAAAGCGTTCAGGGAAAATCTAAAATTGAAAAGACACTTACCTTTCACGTTTCCCGACATAGTTTTGCAAGTACAGCTTTTGAATATGGTATTCCTGAAAAAGTTGTACAATCCATTTTAGGACACCGTAATAAAAAATTTACCGAAATATATACTCACCTCTCAAACAAGCGGTTGTTTTTTGAAATGGAAAAAATGGATAAAGGATATAACGAAACCGCATTGCTTTTAAATGAAGTCGTAAAAGAGCAGAGTAAAGCCATGCAATTAGCTTTGAGGCTTCAAAATTTGGATGAGAATAAACTGAAAAAGTTGACGGAATTTTTGGAGGTAATGGCAGCATAGACGATTCTTTTATGTATTTATTAAGGGGGAATATCGATTGGATATTCCCCCTTTGCTTTGCCAAAGTATAGAATATGCTTGTATTTACCTGAATAAACCTGTATAAATGGTGTATGATCCTTTAATG
>CAZQIC010000147.1:0-10917 GCA_964593555.1 uncultured Bacteroidia bacterium
ATGCAACACGATATTATTTTTTTGTTTTATTTGTGTAATAACAGGCTGCGTTAGCACTAAACGTTATACAAATTTTACTAAAGAAAAAATCTCTAAATCTTCACTAACCTATCAAAAAGTAGATTATATTAAGGTAGTTGCGGATAGCTTGCCAGTTCAGGATAGTCTTGTTAAAATACAGAAGTTAAAGTCTTATGTTATTCCTGCAATATTGTTTTGGCGTGTAGAACATACATTGAAATGTGAAATTAAATCAATATATCCGGCAAAATTATTTGAAGGAGAAATTATACGCCTAGCAGATTCTTTGGATTTAAAATCAAAATTAAATGGCCGCAAAATAGAGTTATCCATTGTTCAAATACCTAACCAGTTTGTTTATACATTGAAGGAAAATGTTTTAATTTACATTGTGGGGTATGTGATAATTGGAACAGAAGCTATCTATCCAAACTATAAAAATTTTAAAGTAAATTATAAAATAACTGAGAATAATATAGTTAAAAAAGAAGGTGTTTTTCTTATTGAAAACATAGATCAGTCTATAAAAAATAACATAAAATCAACAAAAAAATTTACCTGGGCTTATCTCGACCAATATCAAAGGAATTTAAAGAGCATGAGCAGAATGATCTTTGAAAAATTGATGGAAGTGCTGTAAACTTAAGGTATGCAGTTCGGATTCAATATTCTCCTACTGCATAAATTGAGTTAAAAAATCTTTCAAGCTTTCTATTAAAACATGCTTGTTGCTTTTTTCATTTGCGGTTAACCAGTCGGAAGTTTTTTTCAGACTTTCTTTAATTATAGCAGGTTCAAAAGGTCCCTGCATTTCTTCGATCACAGTGAGGGCTTCAAGACAAACTTCATACGAATCACTAAGAGCGAGGTCAACAAAAAATGGCAAGTGATCTTTGCAATCAACGTTTGCTTCCCATATTGCTGCAACCAGCATGTGTTTTTTATGATGGTCCTTCGATTCCTTAATAGCATCAACAAGTAAATCCGCGGCTTTGTCTTGTTTTAATAATTTAAGAGCATCCTCCTTCAGATCTTTATTGGTTTCATTAGTAAGCAGATCAACAATTGTTGACTTCTTATCTTTTTTGTTTCCTTTTGTTTCCTCCTCATTTGCACCATCCGTTTTTATAATAACAGTATGGTAGTTTTTTTTATCAAAAAACTTTTTGCTATCGTCCTCGTTGCTCATTGTATCAGATTTGTACTATAAAATTACGAATTTCTACGGAAAATAAAGTGTACTACAAAATGTTCTTCGTTCGTTTCGAGGGCCTCAACGAACGGAATCCGTACCCTGAGGCTCTCGAAGGGTACACTTAAAATAACGTAATCAATTCATCTCTCCAAATTAATAATAATACTCCAATTACCGCAATTACAGCACCCGCCAGGGCTTGCCAGGTTATCTTTTCTTTATAAAAAAAGTAGCTTAAGGGTAAAGCAAAAACGGGTACAAGCGAAAATATTGTCTGAGCTACAGATGCATTTATGAGTGATACGGCGTACATGGAAAAACTTACTCCTAAAACAGGTCCGAAAACTGTTCCTGCAATCGCATATGGAATTCCATTGTCTTGATTTTTTATTATCGGTGCCATTAGTTTTTGCAAGCGGCCGGTAATAAATGAAAAAATAAAAATAATTGTTGTTCCTACTATCATTCGTATCCACGTTGCGTGCACAGGATTTAGATCTGCCCCTTCTATTTTTAATTTTAATCCTTTACTTGCCAGCACTAAACCAACTCCCTGGCATATAGCAGATAGTACTCCGAAAAATATTCCCTTGCTTAAACTTCCATGATGTAACAATGCTGTCGATGTATTTTTTTTACTTGACGATAGCCAGGCCACTCCAGCAATGGTAACGGCAATTCCTGTTATTCCGATAATGTTTAGCGTTTCATGAAGAAATGAATATCCCAGTATTAATGCTGCGCCAGGCGCTAGGGTTCCAAATAAACTTCCCATTCTTGCACCTAAAATGGAAAAGGATGTAAATCCAAAATAATCTCCTAGTGCAAGACCTATCAGGCCAGATAGGCCCAGCCATAACCAATGTTCTGGCAAGGGCAGGGTGAATAATTCAGTGAATGAAATTGAGAATAACAAAATGACTATTGCTGACAACATGATCACCGCAAGCAAGAGCCGGAGATGATTAACGGAATTGGCTCCTAATTTTCTTGCTGCTTCAGTAAATGGAAAAATTCCTATGCTCCAGCAAATGGTGGTACAAAAAGCAAGCTGTTCTCCACTCATATTATCTATGTCCGAATATAATACTGCCTACACGTATCATGTTGCTTCCTTCTTCAATAGCGCTGGTGTAGTCGCTGCTCATGCCCATGGAAAGAGTTGAAAGTTGAAAGTTAGAAGTTGGAAGATCGAAGTTGGAAGCTGGAAGTTGGGAGAGCGAAGTGTAAAAAGTGTGCAAGCTTTTGAATTCGTTACGCACAATATTCAGATCTTCCGTATTACTGGCCATTCCCATTAATCCCAGCACTTTAATATTTTTCAATTCTTTAAATTCGTTGGAATTGATTAATGCTTCTGCTTCTTCAAAACTTAATCCGAACTTCGTTTCTTCTTTTGCAATATAAATTTGTAACAGACAATTTATGACTCTATTATTTTTTGCAGCTTGTTTATCAATCTCTTTTAATAATTTAATGCTATCAACAGAGTGTATCAGCTCTACAAATGGTGCAATGTATTTTACTTTGTTGGTTTGTAAATGACCGATCAGGTGCCACTGAATATCTTTTGGCAGCGCTTCATATTTCGCAAGCATTTCCTGCACCTTGTTTTCACCAAATACTTTGTGCCCCGCATTGTATGCTTCCAAAACAACTTCAGGCGGATGAGTCTTTGTAACTGCTATTAATGTTACGTTACTAGGTAATGATAATTTAAACTGAAGAATATTTTCTTTAATATGCATCCCGGTTAGGTGAGACTGTAAATAGTAAGTCCGCTGCGTAATTTAGGTTCCACCCAGGTAGTTTTGGGTGGCATAATATTATTGGTATCAGAAATATTTTTTAACTGTTCCATGGTAACAGGATATAAACCAAATGCTGCTTTTGCTTTACCACTGTCCACTATCTTTTTTAATTCTTCCATTCCTTTTATGCCTGGTACAAATGCAATATGCGGGTTTGTTTTCAGATCGGTAATTTTCAGGATAGGACCCAGAATTTCATTTGATAAAATAGCAGCATCCAATATTCGTATTGGATCATTATCATGGCGAATTTCATTTTTTGCAGTTAACGAAAACCATTCACCTTCAATGTAAAGACTGAAGTTATGTAATTGGGTTGGTTTGTAAATTTCTTTCCCCTTTTTTTCTATTGTGAATTTTTTTCCGACCTGGAAAATAAATTCAGCAGAAGTTAGACCATTCAGGTCTTTAATGACCCGGTTGAAATCGAAAATTTTCAATTCGGTTTCAGGGAAAAAAGCGCCGAGGTAGAAATTAAATGGTTCTGTTCCCGTATAGTTTTTTGTCTGTTCCCGTCTTGATTTTCCAAGCAGGGCAGAGGAGGCCGAACGGTGATGCCCATCAGCAATGTATATTGCGGGGATCGAGGCAAATCTTTTTTCAATTAACTCGAGTTCCTCTTTTTTGTTCACCAGCCATAGTTTGTGATTTGAGCCATCTGTTGTTGTAAAATCATATTCGGGATTTGATTGTGTTGCTTTTTTTGTAAGCTCATCAATAATTGTATCATTGGGATAACAAAACAATACCGGTTCGGCATTAAAATCGCAGACCTCGAGGTAATGTTTTAATTTTTCTTCTCTTTCTGTGATCGTTTGTTCATGAATTTTTATAACTCCGTTAAAATAATCATCAATGGAAGCGCAAGCAATGATCCCCGTAAAACTTTGTTCTTTTTTTGTCTGACGATAGATGTAAAAGCAGTCAGCTGTGTCTTCGATCAAAAAGTTATTCTTTAAAAAATCGTTGTATTTGTTTTTTATTTTATTCAACCTTTCCATTGATCCTGCCTGGGTATTTTTCCCATCAGAAAAATCAGGATTAATAATATGCAGGAAAGAGTAAGGGTTGGAAGCTAATTTTTCGGAAAGTTCTTTTTGAGAATAAGTATCAACGGACCGTGATGCAATAAGATGGACTTTATCTTTTGCCGGCCTTATTGCTTTGAAGGGAAGAACCTTTGCCATCGACTATTTTCTGTTGAAATAGTTTATGATTTTCTCTGCCAACTCAACTCCAATACGTTCCTGTGCTTCGTTTGTTGCAGCTCCAATGTGTGGTGTTAACGAAATTTTTGGATGCGATAGAATTTCTTTAGCAGGAGTTGGTTCATTATTAAAAACATCAAGCGCAGCGTGAGCAACAGTTCCATCGTTCAATGCATCAATAAGATCCGTTTCGTTTATAACACCGCCACGCGCAGCATTAACAAGCGAAACTCCTTTTTTCATCATTGCGAATTCTTTCTTTGTAATCAGCGAGCCACCCGGAACATGAAGCGTAATAAAATCGCTTTGCTTTAGAAGTTCCTCTAATTCAACGGTTTTAATATTTACAGTTACAGCTTTTGTTCCGTTGATCTCAATATCCAATGCAGCTTCTTTTATAAATGGATCGTATGCAACAACTTTCATTCCTACTCCCAATGCAATTTTTCCAACGCTTTGTCCGATTCTTCCGAAACCAATAATTCCAATATTTTTTCCTTTTAATTCTGAACCTGCAGCGTAATTTTTTTTCAGTTTCCCAAAGTCTGTAATTCCCGTAACGGACATTTTTCTGTTGGAGTCATAGAGAAAACGAACCATTCCAAAGAGATGGGCCATCACCAGTTCCGCTACCGAATGTGATGAAGCAGCTGGTGTATTCACAACTTCAATTCCTTTTTGTTTAGCGTATTCAACATCTATATTGTCCATACCAACGCCCCCTCTTCCAATTAATTTAAGCGTAGGGCAGGAGTCGATCACATCTTTTCTAACTTGTGTTGCACTTCTCACAGTGAGTGCGGAAACGTTTTGGGCGTTAATAAATTCGATAAGTTTTTCCTGGGCCACCTTATCTGTAATTACGGTAAAACCACTTTTTTCAAGAATGGCTTTTCCTGTCTCATCAATGCCGTCGTTCGCAAGTAATTTCATACACTAAATGTTTTATGCAAAGTTATAAATATGCTTGGTAATGGGTTGGATGAAGGCAAAAAAAAACCTCCCTGTTTAAAGGAGGTTTTTATAAAAAATTGTTTGCATTTATTCAATTGATAAAAATTCAAAAGGAACTTCAATAAGTTTTGAGAATTCCTCTCCTGATTCTTTCATGTCTTCATCTAAAGAATCATAGCTCCATTTAATTTTTACCGGGCAGCCGTTTGAGTTACAAGTGTTTAATTGTTTAAGAATATCAAGTACATATTTAGCAGAAGAAGAGTTGAAATATTCAAATTTAAACTCAAATGTAATTCCGCTTTTAACAGAAGTGAGGTTCTGCTCCATCCATGCGATAAGTGGTTCATAGAATTTACCAGAGTTTTCCGGTCTGGATTCTCCGGAGATTTCGTATTTATTTGAACCGGGATCCAGAATAACTTTAGGTGTAAATTCTGTAGCTTCTAGTATTAATGCGCTCATATCGTTTATGCTAAGGGGTATTAAATTTTTGAAACCTGTACTTTGAAAATATAAAATGAAATATCGTTTTGAACAGGAACAAATTCGTATTCTATTTTGTTTTCCGATTTCATGGCAATATCTATTATTCCCAAACCAGCACCACCCTTGTCAGATATTTTTCCTTCGGAAAGTATCTCCCTGTATTTCTCTTTTATCTGATCTTTGTTCATGCTGTTTACTTGTTCCAGCACGCTCTTGATCGATTCAACTTGCGTTCCTAAAATGTAATTTCCGGTAATGATATAATAGCTATTTTCGTCACGGCCAAGCAGGAAAATAGATTGGCTGAGTTTCTTTTCTACCTTTTCAGAATGGCGGCAGATATTTTCAAGGCACTCTACAATTATTTTATAAACTTTCTTTTTGGTAGCAACCTCTTCATCAAACTTTGTATTATCATTCTTAATGGCCTTTAGCAAGGCGTTGGTAATGTCCGGAGTAATGTCGCCAAGGTAAGTGAGGATGATTTTTTGATCGGACATCATGTTGTAGATATCCGAAATAAAACTGGTATTTGCCGCCATAATCTACGAAGCTATTGTACATACAAATGTATATAAATATTTGATAAAACCTAATTTTAACCCCTTCTCTTACATTTGTATAAAAAAGTGAAAATAACTTGCATAACCAGTTTTTTTAAATATTTTTGGGGTTCGTAGTTCAAAATGATAATCCTGTCGAAAGTGAACAGAAGAGTACCGCTATTTTTATTTATTGTTTCATTATTTACAGGAGCAGGAACTACTTTGCTTGCGCAGGAGTTTCCTAATGCTTTAGAGATTACGGAGACTGTTGTAGATTATAATACAAAAGCCAAACTCGAAGGCGTATCTGTTCAGATCTTAGAAAAACGTGATGATGGAACGTTCGAGGAATATGCCAGGGATGTAACTACTAAAAAGGCATTTATCACCTCTCAGCTTTATCTTCAAAAAGAATACATTATAGTATTTCAGAAAAAAGGGTATATCAAAAAGAAAATTCTTATTGATACCAGGATGGATGGAATTGATGAGGATTTTTATGAGCATGACAACATTCTTTATTTAACGAATAAAATTGTTCTTGGAGAAGAAGATCCGTCCCTGTTGGATAAGCCAGTTGTAAGGGTTTATTTTTCCAAGATGGCCAAAGGTTTTGTTTTTGACTCTTTATACGTTGCGAAAATAAAAACAGAAATTGCTGCGATGCCCAAGGATTTATTAGAGGGCTTGGTAAAGGTACAGGAAAAAAATGCACAGGCTGAGGTGGTGAGCGATCCTCTTGAAGAGGCCAGGAGAAAAAAGGAAATGGATGATTTGATCGCAAAAGCGGCAGCCATTGCGCAGGCTAAAATAGACCAAGCTCGTTTGGACTCACTTAAACTGGTGCAGCAAGTTATTGATTCTATTGCCGCTGTAAATGCTCAGGTACTTGCGCAGCAAGTAGCAGACTCACTTAAAAATATAGCATTAGAGAATGCGAAAATAGCATTGGCAAAACGCATTAAAGATTCTACAGATCGTGCAAACAGACCTGTTGCGTCAATTATAACAAGAACAAATGTTCCTGGCGTAATAGCCCCTACTGTTGCACCTGGGCCTGGGGATGAATTGCTTATAGTAGGAAAGGTTCCGGAACTTATTATGAAGTTTCAGGATGAAGTTTTTACAGACAAAACTCAGACAATTTCAGAGTCAAATACAACCAAGGCTGTGAAGCTGGCAATAGAAAAAGAGAAGATGGACAACATGAATGCAAAGTATAAAACTGGAAGTCCATTCATAAGTCTGTTGGATGAAATAGATTTTTACGCGAAAGCACAAAAGAATAAAACCAGTAAACCGTAAAATTTCCTGGGTAAATAAGGTTTTTGAAATTTATGAAATAGCCATGTTTGCGAATAGCAAACACCCGCAGAAAAAATATAAAGATGGCGTATTCCATCTGACAACAGAAACGTAAAAATAATATATGCAGATGAAAATGATAAAAAGTTTCTCAAAATTCATTCTAACGTTTATCGCGCTCTTCACAACTGTGATCGGTGTGTCCCAAACGTTGAACCTGAACCAATTTGGTATTGAAGAAGGTCTGCCGCAATCAAGTGTTCACTCAATGATCCATGATGATAAGGGTAATATTTGGGTGGGTACAATGGCCGGTGTTTCAAAATACAATGGGTTGATGTTCGAAAATTTCAGTACAAAGAATGGATTGGCAGAGAACAGGGTATTGTCAAGCTTTCTTGATAAAGATGGAAACATTTGGTTCGGACATTGGGCCGGAGGTATTTCGGTGTATGTTGCAAAACAAAAAAAGTTTTATGAGGTTTCTACAGGTAAGTTAAATATTTATAAAAATGTTACGTCTATTATACGGGATTCAAAAGGTAATGTGTTGTTTGGAACTTCAGGTTTGGGTCTTTTAAAATACACACCTTCTGCCGATAGTATTCAAATTGGCAATATGAGCCAGTTAATGGCAAGCGATGGTTTGCCAAGTGATGTGGTAAATTCATTGGTGAATGATAAAAACGGAATTACATGGGTAGCCACAGAAAAAGGAGTAGTAAAATATGATGGCGATAAAACATTTACAGCAAGTGGATTGGCTAACACTTCTGTTAAAACTTTGTTTTATGATAGCAAAGGAAATCTCTGGATCGGCACTTACGATAAAGGTGTAACAATGGTAAATTCTTCCGGCGTTAGCAAAACGTATGATGTATCAAAAGGCTTATCGGCAAATGATGTGAGTTTGATATTCGAAAGCAGCAATGGAACAATATTCGTTGGTACTTATAGCGGCGGTGTTTCAAAATATTTACCTGCATTGGAAGCTAATGGTTACAAAGGACCATTGTTTCAAAAGATAAGTATTGAGCAGGGTTTGAGCAGCAGCAGGGTTTTATCAATGATTGAGGATAGGGAAAAAAATATCTGGATAGGAACTGCATTAAATCTTAACCAGTATTTCGATGAACAATTTGAAATTTACGGTGGACAGGAAGGATTAAAAAATAGTTTGATCTGGTCGGTTATCCAGGATAAAGCCGGTAATTATTGGTTAGGAAGTGAAGGCGGCTTGGTGAAATTTGTTTTGGGTGAGAATACCAACAAGAGCACATTTGTTAATTATACGAGCAAAGGAAACACTACTGCGTTATACGAGGATATAAATGGAAATATCTGGTTCTCCGATTTTACGAATGGCGTTTCAAAAATAAATCCTAGCACGCGTCAGGTTACAAACTACACGGTGAAAAATGGCAGTTTAAAGAGTGATGAGGTATACACCATTGCAGGAGATAATAACGGTAATGTATGGATAGGAACAAACAAAGGCGGAGTTTCTGTTTTTGATATTAAAACAAACAAGTTTCAAAATTATACAATAACTGATGGTCTTGGAAGTAACCAGGTATTTGTTATTTATAAAGACGGCAAAGGTAATATGTGGCTTGGCTCCCTTGGTGGAGAACTTACTATGCACGATGGTAAGAAGTTTTATAAATATACTAAAGTGGATGGCTACCCTGCAAAGTTCACGGTTTGTATTACTGAGGATAAAACAGGAAATATTTGGCTGGGAACATACGGCGATGGGTTATATAAATATGATAGCAAAGTAAAAGCATTCAAAAATTATTCTGTAAAAAGCGGTTTAAGTTCCGATGCCCCATTTATGTTAACTGCCGATGACAAAAACAATTTGTGGATAGGAACAGGTTTGGGTGTGGATAGATTTAATATCGAAAGTGAAACTTTTAAACATTATGGTAAGAACGATGGATTTTTAGGAGTTGAAATTAATCCGAATTCGGTTTGCAAAGATAACAGCGGCAATTTGTGGTTTGGATCTATCCTTGGTGTTGTGAGGTATAATGCGAGTAATGCAAAAACAAATGTGGCCGAGCCAATTACTATTGTAAAAGACCCACGTGTAAATTTTGAAACTGCAGAGATACCAACTGACCACATATTCAGCTATGGCCAAAATCACTTAACGTTTGATTTTGTTGGAGCAAGTTTAACTAACCCTAAGCGTGTGCGTTATAAATATATGCTGGAAGGATTGGATAAAGACTGGTCTCCGGTTGTAAAAGAAAATTATGTTACCTATCCTAACATCCCTCAGGGTAAATATACTTTCAAAGTTGTTTCAAGCAACAATGACGGGGTTTGGAACAAACAACCAGTTACCTATTCATTCGAAATTAAACCTCCGTTCTATAAAACATGGTATTTCTATTTGATTATTGGAGTGGTTGTAGTTCTTGTTGTGTTTACAATTATTAAAAATCGTGAGCGTGTTTTACGTGAAAGAAATTTAGAATTGGAGGGCAAGGTAAATCAGAGAACAGAAGAACTCAACTTGCAGAAAGTTGAAGTAGAGAAGAAAAATGCAAACATAACAGACAGTATTGACTACGCTAAACGAATTCAGGATGCTGTATTTGTCGCAAAGGAACAAATTTCGAAATGGCTGCCGCAATCCTTTATTTTGTTTAAACCAAAAGATATTGTGAGCGGAGATTTTTACTGGATGAATGAAAAGGACGGAAAAATTTTCTTTGCCGCTGTGGATTGTACTGGTCATGGTGTTCCGGGTGCATTCATGTCAATCATTGGTTATAACCTATTGAATACAATTGTTGATGAGAAGAAAATATACCAACCGGCACAAATTTTAAATGAATTGGACAGGTTGGTATTTGAAACATTAAGTTCTTCTTCTGAAAGTGGTAAAGTGAAAGAGGTTAAGGATGGCATGGACGTGGGTATTTGCGTTTATGATCCGAAGAATATGTCCCTGGAATATGCAGGAGCATATAACTCATTATATCATGTAAGAAAAGGAGAGTTAACAGAATATAAAGCGGATAAGCTGCCAATAGGTAAGTCTTCTATTCACACAGATGGACAGTTTACAAACTATTCAGTGAAACTTGAAAAAGGAGATATGTTGTATTTGTTCTCCGATGGTTATGCTGATCAAATTGGCGGGCCAAAGCGTAAGAAATTTTATTACGGACCATTTAAAGAGATGCTTTCAAATATCAGCGGCCAGTCTATGAATGATCAAAAAAATAAGCTGGATAAAACAATTGTTGATTGGTTAGGTAATAGGGAGCAGGTGGATGATATAATTGTGATGGGAGTGAAGGTGTAGGATCACCATACTTAAGGGAGGTTCTATTAATTGATTTTAACAAATGTAACCGTATTTTTTTTTA
>CAZQIC010000148.1:0-10856 GCA_964593555.1 uncultured Bacteroidia bacterium
CAATTAGTTATATCGTTATTTATTAACAATTTGATTTTTAGAACTCCCCTTAATATTTTATTGATGTATTTGTTAGCAGCAGAAAAATTTCCAACCCCGAAATAAGTATGTGCAACATTATAATACAAGGCCGTCTCGTATTGTTTATCTAACGAAGCCTTATTTAACTCCTTTTCCAGTAGCGGTACTATTTTAATGGCTTTACTGTAATTACCCTGTACAATATTAGATTCCATTTCCATATTATAAGAAATGTAAAATACCTCGTTTTTCAAATTTGCCTGATGAACCTCAAGAGCTCTTAACTTTTTAATTGTTGAATGAACTTCTTCCTCAAGATATAAATTCATCTGGCAAACAATAATATTTTGCAAAGTATAAATATATGTTCTTAAACGTTCCTTTAACTGTATAGGATTTTGCTCAAGAAGTATCGCCATTTTAAGATTATAGGAATATGCCTTTTCATAATCTGAACTCATGAAATGGAAAGCATTATGGCATTGGTAAAAACACAGTTTAGCCTGAAAGGTAGCGGCTTCATTTTCATTGGCTAAAGCAGGTTGATCGATTAATTTTCTAAATGGCATTAGATCACTTTTATTTCTAACTATACCTCCATGAGTAATGCGCATAAATAGTTGGGCGGTGAGCAGCCTGTATTCATTTGTATTTTTTACAAGTTCATTTACTTTGAATGATTCCTCAAATATTTTCTTCACATCTTTTTCATCTAAGTCTCTATATCCAGTTGATCTTGCCACTTCATATTCTAAACTCAGTATATCCAACCATTCGGAATATTTTTCCAACTGACTTGCCACATCTTTTGCCTTCTTAATAAGTACAGAACATTGGCCGAATAATCGCTTATTAAATAACAGTTCAATTTGTACAACCATTTTTTTTAACCTGAACGAACCCGAAGAATTCAGATGAAACATCTGCAACGCGTCCAACACCTGATTGTATAGATAGTTTTTATTGAACGAAATATTTTTAATTAAATTCTTGTCTGTTAAATCATTTTTTAATTTCTCTTCATTGTATTTCTCCTGCTCCTCAATACCATTAAACAATTGAACAGAATTTACTGTATCGTTATCTATATGTCTGGAAGCATATAACTTAAAGTACCTTTTTTCAGGTCCACTCAATGATTTAATAATACTAAATAAATATTCAGACATAAATTATAATAGATTGATTATTAAGATATTATATATACAAATCAGATTTATAAATATACATATTTTTTGAATTGATTCAAGGGGGTAAAAAATGGAAATTTGTATCACAATAAGGAAATAACCAATTAATTAATACTAAATTTAAAACTATGAAAGCTAAATTTTACACAACGACTGGAATGCTGATAGGAGCAATACTGCTTTTGCTGGCATCAACAATGAACGCCCAAACTTGGTCATATTATACACCACAAAATTCAGGCATACCAGATAGTAATATTACAAGTGTTGCGATTGAGAGTAATGGAACTAAATGGCTGGGCACTCCAAAAGGCCTGGTAAAATTTGATGGCACCACCTGGACCGTTTATGATTCAACAAATTCAGGTTTACCATCAAATAGTATTGTACAGGTAATAATAGACTCTGCCGACAACAAATGGATATCTTTTAATGAATATGGTTGGTTGGCTAGCTTTGGATCAGGACAAAATAAAGATTTAGGTTTAGCAAAATACGATGGCACCACCTGGACAATATACAACAAAGCCAATTCCGGCATATTGAATGATACAGTAGGTGTAATTGCAAATAGAAAGAACAGTACCGATATTTATGTATCCTATTATTCCGCTATTGATGGACAAACAATTAGTAAATTCGACGGCACAAGCTGGACTCATATCACCAATACAACTCAAGCCTATAGTTTTATCAGTGATATGGAAATTGCAAATAGCGGAACTATTTGGATAACTCATTTTAATGGTGTTTCTAAATATAAAAACAGTACTTGGACTAACTATTCTGGAAATTTTTCGGGAAACGCCGTTACCCAATCTGTATCTGTTGTAATAGATGCGACTGGTGATACTTCATGGGTGAGCTCTTGGAGTCCAGTGGTATTAAAAATTTATGATTCAACAGCGGTGTCTATAAAAGGTGGTGCTTGTTGCCATCCTGATATTGCAATTGATGCGGCAAACAATAAATGGTACTGTAACGGCCAAGGGTCAAGCCTGTCTAAATTGGTGAACGATTCTCTTATTGCTTATGGAAATCCGACAACAGGAATGATGCATCCAAATTGCATTTTATTTGATAACGGCTATGCTTTTATTGCTTCATCTAGTGGATTAGGTATGCTTGCCATTAGTCCTACCGCTTCCGTTCTTGAAAATAAAATCAACAACAATGAAAATCTTATAGCGCTTCCAAATCCATTTAATAATACAACTAATATAAAATATCACTTGGATAAAAATGCAATTGTTAATCTGAGTGTATATAATTTATTAGGTGAATGCGTTTTAAAACTTGAAAACAACCGACAACAATTAGCGGGAGATTATTTACAAACGATCGAGCTCTCCCAATCAGGTATTTATTTTGTGAGACTAAATATAGATGGAAAAGAATTATGCAATCGAATTGTAAATGCAAACTAATTGTCCTAAAAAAATTAGTGTAGTATTGAACAAAACAAATCCCGCCAGAAGCGGGATTTGTTTTTTTTTGAAACATTACCCTATAAACTCATTCTATCTTTATTCCTAACTCAGTAAATTTATCAATTACCTTATTGAACTCAAGAACAGGATCTTTTCTTTTCCATAGTGCGCTATATAAAGCGATACCTTCAAAACCGATTGTATTCACCCTTTCAACAACATTTGCATCTATACCACCGCGAGCTATTATTTTGTGATGAGTTTTTGAAACTGCAGAACGCAAACTATGTTCAGTAAAGCCTGATTGATATTTACTCGTGAGGCTATCGAAAACCGGGCTAAGAAAAACATAATCGTGCACCTTTTCATCTTCAAACAAACCAATTAATCTTCGGTGTGATACAGAAACAGTTGCAGAAGGCCGTTTATATTTTATCAATCGCGCCATAAACCATGTCCTAAAATTTCTGCTGCGATGTGTTTTTGTTAAATGAATTCCCTTTAAATTAAACTTAAACATTAAATTATGATGGGAATGAATTACAATTCTATCATGATAAACAGACGGAATTTTTTTAATGTAATTTGCAAGCTGCTTTGTTGAATATCGCGGTTTTCTTAGATGGAGTGTTTCAAGACCACCTTCAAATAGTTTCGTAATGATCTCCGTTTCATTTTCATGCTGTCCGGAGGGAGAGATAACAATGATCCTCATTTGCTTTTTTGATGAATTTGTTTTGATATCGCTTTGATTACATTCGCATCTTTCTCCGCTGCTGTTCCAATAACAATTATATCAGCACCGGCCTCGCATGCTTCAGCAGCTTTCTTTTCATCCGTAATTCCTCCGCCAACAAATAAAGGAATATCAATTGCTTTCCTAACTTTTTTTATCATTTGAACAGGAACAGGATTAATGGCCCCGCTTCCTGCCTCCAAGTATATCATTTTCAATCCCAACATTTCTCCTGCTATTGCAGTACATACTGCAATTTCAGGTTTATCGGCAGGTATGGGCAATGTATTACTTATGTATGAAACCGTAGTTTGCCTTCCACCATCAATGAGCATATACCCTGTTGGTATTATTTCCAGCTTACTCTCCTTTAACAAAGGCGCAGCCTGGACATGATTTCCAATAAGCATATCTGCGTTTCTGCCCGAGATAAGCGAAAGAAGCAAAATCGCATCGGCCCTTTCATTCACTTGTACGATACTTCCCGGGAAAAGCAAAATTGGTATAGTTGATTTGGCTTTAATGTACGAAATGCATTCTTCCATATTTCCCTTTGTGATCAAACTTCCGCCAACAAGAAAAATATCAACCCCACAATCATTTGCTACATCAATAACCTCAGTAGAATCAAATTTATCGGGGTCAATAAGCAACGCGAGCATTTTTTTTCCTCTCTCGCGATTGGATAAAATGAGCGAATAAATATTTGCAGTTAATACATTACTCATTTATGCTGTATACAATTTTATGATCTTCAATATTTTCGTAATACAATTTATAAAACTTATCCGTAATATCATTAATTAAATGCACATTGATATTTCCATTTTGTCCATACTCAAATGGCTGCACCTTTATATGCTCTTTGAATAACAGTTCTTTTTTGCCATGCAATTTATAAACGGCTTCTTTTGCACACCAAAATAAGGTAAGGTGAGAAAGCTTATCCTGATCTGAAATACTATTCATCTCCTCACTGCTCATAAATTTTCCGGATATATTAACTACCTTATCCGAAACTTTTTCTATGTCAATGCCTGCCGGATTTTCTGAATCAATCAACACCGCAGCATAACGATTGGTGTGGGATATTGAAATATGATTGGCTGATCTATCCAGCAATGGCCTATTATAATTATCGTAACTGATGCTTGCATCTTTATCCAGTAACTCCATCAATACTCTTACTGCAAGCCATTGTTGCTTTTTAGCGGTTGTGATGATTGATTGATATTTTTTTAATTCCGCACTCTTGGGTGCATACATTTTTTCTAATATGCTTACACTTTCCCGTATATCCCAAACACCTAGCATACCGGTAGGTGTATTTTTAGTGTATAATAGAGGCATGAATTATGTCTTGTGTTTCAAAATCCCATTACCTGGTCATCATCAATGGATTTTGTATCGAGCGCGTCACGCAAACCATTGCCAAGCAATACAAAGGCAAGTACCATGATCATAATCGCTAGGCCGGGTAAAAAAGCGAGATATGCCGCATCTACTATAATATATCCGCGATGGGCATTGATCATTGCACCCCATGATGCAGTAGGTGGCTGCGCTCCAATACCTAAAAAACTAAGACCGGCCTCAATTAAGATCGCTGAAGCAAAGTTTGCCGCGGAAATAACAATTACTGGACCCATTACATTTGGAACCACATGCTTCATTATTAATCTGAGATTTGTAAAACCAAGAGCTCTGCCTGCTTCAATATATTCTTTTTCACGTATACTTAATATTTGTCCGCGAATAACACGCGCCACCTCTACCCACATGGTTAATCCAACAGCTACAAATACCTGCCAGAAACCTTTTCCCAATATAAGTGTAATTGCTATTACGAGTAACAATGTTGGTATTGACCAAATAACGTTGATGAACCACATGATAATATCATCAACTGCACCTCTGTAATATCCGGAAATAGCCCCAAGAAAGATGCCAATGAGAATAGAAATAACGACCGAAATAAAACCAACCGCCAATGATATTCTAGTTCCTATTATCAAACGACTTAACATATCTCTTCCCAATTTATCAGTACCAAGCCAATATTTTCTGGTGTAAATATTATTTTTCTCGACCTCCTCACGAATTTTAGCAATTGGCTTTTTAACTTTTTCACTGGTGTTGATCTCATAAAACTCCACATATTTACCATCACTCGATATTACCGGGTCACTGGTATTTACCTGGTATAATACGTCAGCAATATTTAATTTTATCTCCGAACCATTGTTAGGGTCCGACCCTGTATATTCTTCGTAAATGATAAACTCATCCTGAAAACGGTATTTGTAAATTGGAATACACTTATAATCGCTTACTTCACCATACCACATTTTTTCAAAAAAATTAACATGCTCCACATTTTCATTCTTTCGCATTTTTAATATTTGCACTTTAAACCCAGGAGGTTTAATAGAGAGTTCCAGCAATTGATCGTTCGCATGAGGTGTAGAATCGGGAGTAATAAGAAAACCTAATAATGCAACAAGCACCGATAAACAAATAGTAATAAGACCGGCCAGAGCTAATTTGTTTTTTTTCAAACGCTGCCAGGCGTAGTAAGACAGGGGCTTAGAATATATTTTATCGTCTCTCAAATCTTTCAGTATCTGTCAAACAAGCTTTCTTCCCTTCCAGGTATATTTTTTATTAAAAATGCTAATAAGTCCAACCCAAACCACATAAAGAATATAAAGGGGCTGTTCGGGCAAAATTATCCACCAATACCTTCTTATCCCAAAGAAGGATAACCCTAAAAATAGCAACAAAAAGTTAATTATGAACGCAGAAAATAGCGGAGGCATAAAAAGTCCGAAAAATTGGGCGTTAAAGGGTAGAATCAGCATGGAAATAAGAGCGAAAAAATTGAAAAAATAAACTACAGCAGCTACCAGTATATTTATCCTGTTTCCTCCCGAAACTGTTTTAGAGGACCAACGAACACGCTGATTAATAAACCCCCTTAGAGATGACAAGGAGTTTGTATAAACTATTGCTTCATTTGATTTAATAAATTTTACTGCTCCGGGAAAACAACCATTTATTTTATTCATCAGCATCACATCATCCCCGGATGCTTTTTGATCAATTGCTTCAAAACCTTTTACTTTTTCGAAAGACTCCCTTGTATAAGCTAAATTTGCACCATTGCACATGATCGGCTTTTTCAAATTTGCCATAGCACCGGCTGCAACCATAAGTCCAGTAAATTCCACGGCCTGAAACTTTCCAAAAATACTGCGCGATGAATCAATACAAACAGTACCTATAATCATTGAGGGTTTGTTACTTTCATAAAATCCAACCAACTCATTAATCCAAAGAGGACCCATTGTGCAATCTGCATCCGTGGTAACGATCAACTCTCCTTTACTAACAGTAATCGCCTGACCAATTCCATGTTTTTTAAATGCCTTTGATTCTGGAGGCGCATCGCTCTTTATCATTTTTATGAAAGATGCCGAACTACAAACTTCATTGACAATCTCGAAGGTTCGATCGGTTGAATGATCATCAACAACTATGACTTCGAGTAA
The DNA here is from genome assembly GCA_964593555.1 of uncultured Bacteroidia bacterium. Lineage (GTDB taxonomy): Bacteria > Bacteroidota > Bacteroidia > JAFLBG01 > JAFLBG01 > CAZQIC01. The sequence continues at coordinate 6,929 of CAZQIC010000148.1, forward strand.
TGACCTGTCGTATTTCTGAGCAATGATCGCGCTGAGACATCTTTCAATATTATTTTCTTCATTACGGGCGACGATTATTACAGTCACCGAAGTGGAATGTATTTTTCCGTCATCATGCTCTTTTTCTGGAATCAATATCCATGAAATAATAATCGTCGCGATAACTACAACATACAATATAGTTATGGAAGCCAAAATATATGTGAACAGAGTCATCATTCACTCTTTCTGAAAAACGTGAGATTAAAAATAAAAGGCAAACCTATAAGCGCAGGAACAACAATATTAATAAGCCAGAGAGTGAATGATGCCATTATAATGCCGGATACGTTATCCGAAAACTGTCCGAAAAACAAAAGTGCGGCTGAACCCCTGACGCCTATCTCAGTAATTGTTATGGTTGGAACAAGTGTGATTCCTAAAAAGGTCGCAGCTATTGATATAAAAACGTATCCGGGATCAACGTTAACTAAAAATAATTTCAACAGGATAAAAAATTGAATAGAAAACACCATGTATCTCAGTACAGAAAGTTGTAAAATAATCAGCAACGTTCGCCTGGAATACGAAGAAAAAACTTCAACATATTCTCTCCATCTGACAAACAAAGTTGTTATCCTTTTTAATTTATTGGGCCATAAATAAAAAACAATAATTCCTAATACAATTATAAAAAAAACAATTGATGCGATAGTTCTATAACCATCTCCATAGGGGCTTAAAAGAAAAAAAAGACATAAGGCTATTGATCCAAAAAAAAGCGTGACACAAAGTTGGGCAAAACTCCCAATGATACTTGATGACAAAGCTTTAATACGATCAGCTTTTTGCAGAAAAAATATTTTTCCGGCAAACTCCCCTACCCTGTTTGGAGTAAATATACTCATTGTGACACCTGCCAATACGGCCTTGCTACCCTGCGCAAAAGAGATGGGCTCATGAGGCTTTATCAATATCTTCCATTTAAATACCTCGAGAGCCCAGTTGATCAACATCAGCAAAACAACTATAAAAAAAAGCCAAAATGATGATTGATTAATTACGGAAAAATTTTTTAAGGCATTTAATTGCCCGGAATCTATTAGCTTTATATAGAGATAAACGACACTTGAAACTGCAATAAACAGTTTCAATACCAGGCTTATCGTCTTATATTTGTTTTGACTTGTGATCAAGCAATAATAATGAATGACATAACTAAAGATAAGACAAAAGAAGCGACTGTAAATGACAGAATAATACTTGGCATTGACCCTGGCACAAATATTATGGGTTATGGGATTATTCATGTTCAACAAAAAAAAATGAAATTAATATCGGTTGGTATAGTTAAACTGGACAAACTTGAGAACCACGCATTAAAACTTAAAAAAATATTTGAACGCACACTTGGCATAATTGAGCAATATAAACCTGATGAATTGGCTGTTGAGGCGCCCTTTTTTGGAAAAAATGTTCAATCGATGCTAAAGCTTGGAAGAGCCCAGGGAGTAGCAATTGCGGCGGCTTTATATAAAGACATTCCTATTTTCGAGTACTCTCCAAAAAAAATAAAACAATCTATTACCGGCAACGGAAACGCCTCAAAAGAACAAGTGGCTTCTATGCTTCAAACATTGTTAAGTTTTACTGAAATGCCCAAACACCTTGATGCCACGGATGGTTTGGCTGCAGCAGTTTGCCATCATTTCCAGGGAGGAAAAAGTAATACAGGGAAAAGCTATACGGGATGGAAAGCTTTTTTAACAGAAAATCCGGGAAGGAAGGGGTGAAAAAAATGGTTATCAGTTAACGGTAATCGGTGTTATAAATACGCGTTACTTATTTTCTTCGCAATTGTTTCCAATTCTTCTTTAGTTAGCGACAGTTTCGGTCTTGAGAAATTTATATCGCTTACATTATTGATGGGAACTAAATGGATATGTGCATGAGGCACTTCTAATCCTATTACTGCAACACCAACCTTTATACAGGGAACTACTTTTTTTATTGCAACCGCCACCTGTTTTGAAAATAGCATAAGAGAAGAAAAAGCAGGATCAGCAATATCAAAAATATAATCAGTTTCCTTTTTCGGGATAACTAATGTATGACCTTTTGCTAACGGCGATATATCAAGGAAAGCAAGGTGATCCGCTGTTTCAGCGACTTTGTAACAAGGGATTTCGCCTGCAATTATCTTCGAGAAGATGCTTGACATATTACCTTGAAATATTTACGATCTCGAAAGTAACTTTACCGGAAGGAACTGCTATATCAACTTTATCGCCAATTTTTTTTCCAAGCAATCCTTTTGCTATTGGTGATGAAATAGATATTTTCCCCAATTTAAGATCGGCTTCATTCTCAGCAACAAGTGTATACTCCATCTGTGCCTTATTGATGAGATTTTTGATCTTAACCTTTGACAGTATATATACTTTTGAATTATCTATTTGCGATTCATCTACAAGGCGAGCATACCTTAATGTTTCTTCTAACTTCGAGATTTTAAGTTCAAGAAGGCCCTGCGCCTCTTTAGCAGCATCGTATTCTGCATTTTCAGATAGATCCCCTTTATCTCTGGCTTCTGCAATTTGGCGGGAAATAGAAGGTCTTTCATGAAACTTCAACTGGTTTAATTCTTCGTTTAGTTTAGCTAAACCTTCTTCGGTAAAATAAGTATACTGTGACATTTTTTAAAACTTTAGTCTATAATATAAAACACAAGAGAACCCGCCATACGACGGGTTCTCTTACACAAATATAATCTTTTTATGCCTAATTACAAAGTAATGCGTGCTCCTAAAGAATGTGTCCCATTAAACGAACTGGTTGCGCGATAAGAATAATCCAAACCAAAGGAAGACTTTTTGCTTGTGCCAAAAGGCATCTCTACAGTAAAGCCTGCACTAGGACCGGTAAATACTGTTGTTCTTTCTTCATCTTTAAACAATCCTTTCTCTAATTCATAGCCTGCTCTAACCATTATATAACCTTTAAGACTATATTCCAACCCTAATTTATATTGGTCTTTATTAAACGAATTAGATGTAAAATTTCCAGCTAAAGTAAGCTTGTGATTTTTAATCGCTACACTGTCTTTAGAAAAATAAAAATCGTAAGAACCGCCTATGTTAACAAGCGAAGGCAATTCGAATTGTGCTGAACGTTGCTCTGCGGTAAGCGAAGCGCCAGTTGCCAATACTGTGCTACTGAAAGATAATCCATCACCGTGGTATTGCATTCTAGGTCCAACATTTTTCAATGAGATCCCGAATTTAACTCTGTTCATTTCACCTGTTTGATATTGTATCCCCGCATCTATAGCAGCGCCTTTAGCAACAACATTGGCAATAGATTCAGAGATCACTTTAAAATTCATACCTCCGTAAATATTGTCTGAAAATGCTCTTGCATATGACAAGTTAAGGTTCATGAACTGAGGTGAAAATGTACCAATGCCTCCTTCAGGAAGATCTGTAGTTGTAATTGGTATATCACCAAGATCAACGGACATAATACTCAATCCAATAACACTTGTTTCACCCATACGCTGGGTTAAACCAAATGAATTGATGGATATGTCGGTACCAGATAACCAGTTGGTATGAGCAAACAATATTTCTGTTCTTTGAGTAAACGCTATACCTGCAACATTAAGGTACATGGCCTCCAGGCCTCTTGCACCGGCGCTATTGGCACCAGCCCATCCGGAACTTCTTGCCCAGGGATTAACAAGAAGCTGTGTGGCTCCCGCCTGCCCGGCACGATCTTCGTTTCCGGCATTCACCTTTACAGGATTTGCAAGAACCAGTCCTCCGACTGTCAGAAGAGCTAATATTTTATTTGATATTTTCATAGTCTCAAAATTTAAATTAAACACCAGCAATTTTTAATACGATTCCAGATCTATTGGACGCATAACACCAAACCATTTCAACGTTTT
>CAZQIC010000149.1:0-10788 GCA_964593555.1 uncultured Bacteroidia bacterium
ATACGATTTTATTAGATTGTTTTTAACATTCTATTTTTAGAACTCCCCTTAACAATGGGCTTCCCGGTAAGAGAGTCTCTAAATATGGCTTGGTAGTTTATACCCTTTGGAGGAGCAAAGTTTTGTGAGATTACACAACAGTGAAAAACGAAAACGAAGAAAAACAAAAAAGGTAATCGTTTCATGTTAAACTAATCACGTGTTACCAATAAATATAAATAAAAATTAGGAATAAAAAAAATCAGATCTTAACGCCCCAAACAAGTATATCGTCTACCTGTTCTAAGGTACCTTTCCATGTCTCAATTGTTTTGTCCAAAAACAATTTTTGATCATTGATGGTCATGTTATGTATTTTTAAAAGCACATCCCTGAAATTACGTGCCATAAATTTTTTTCCATTCGGTCCGCCAAACTGATCGGCATATCCATCAGAAAACACATACAACATATCTCCTTTTTGAAGTTTTATATTGTGATTGGTAAATTTTCTTTCGCCCTCTCCAACAAAAAATCCGACAGGAAATTTATCACCCTTTATTTCCTGCAGTGCACCATCCCTGAGTAAGTACAATGGGTTGTATGCGCCTGAATATTCAAGCTCAAGCTTATCAAAATTAATGGAACACAATGAGACATCCATTCCATCTTTTGCAGCAACCTCATCGCCTGAACTATGCAAGGTGTCGCTTACTCCTTTATTGAGCGCATCGAGTATCAATGCCGGCTCCACCAGGCTTGTATTAGTCACTACATGCTTCAATAAGTTATGACCTACTATTGACATAAAAGCACCAGGAACACCGTGACCCGTACAATCCACAGTAGCAAAAAGAACCTTATCCTGTTTTTTTTGAATCCAGTAAAAGTCCCCGCTTACAATATCTTTTGGTTTGTACAGAACGAATGAATCGGGCAATAATTTTTTTACAACATTGTCAGGAGGTAAAATTGCCTCTTGTATCCTTTTCGCGTATTTGATACTATCAGTTACATGTTTATAAAGAACTTCCAGCCTTTCGTTTTGATTTTCAATTTCTCTTTTCTGCATCATCACCTGTTCAGTTCTCTCGATAACTTTTTGCTCCAACATCCGCTCATTTTCTGCAAGCTCCGAACGCATTTTTAGTAATGCATGACCAAGGGTATCTTCTTCACTTAAAGGAGTATATGCCGATTGAAAATTTGCCGAACCAACCTCATGCGCAAAATCCGTTGTACTACGCATTCCTTTTATCAAGCCATCTAAAGCAACTGACATCTCTCCGATCTCGTCATTTCTATTCCGGATCGTTTCTGTTGGAAGAACGCCACGGCCCATTGACTGCAGAATTTTTTTAAGCTTTCTTATTGGTGAAACAATAGAACGAACAGTGAGCAAGGCAATTATAATACCTCCAATAACAAGTGCAATACCCAGGATACGAACTACTCTCTCTAATAAATTAAACGACTCTATCATTCGTCTATTTACTCCGGTCGCATTTGCTTGTTGAATAATAATAAGGTCGTTCAATTCCGATAATATACTTTCCGTTTTAGTATATAAATCACCTGTTGCATCCATAACGGAGTTTTGTGCTCCTAAAACAATCGACCCCTCTTCGTAACTTGAAAAACTGTTCAGGTTATCCATAATTTCTTTATGCAATAAAAAAAGATCATCTACAGATTGAAAAATGTGATGTAATTGTTCCTTATCTTCTTCTTTCCAGTTCAGAGAAACATCTTCCGTTTTTTGTTTTAATGCAGGATACTCCTTTTTAATTAAATCCTTTAACTCTTTCTTGCTGGGTTCATCTTCAATAGGAATATTTACCCAGTTAATTATTAACACCTTTGATCTGAGCACGACCGAATTGATCTCTTTTAGGTTAGCTACCGATGGTATAAAAATTTCTGTTACTTCTTTTGTTTTTTGCCGACTATCTATTAAAGTCAATAAAGTAAAGATGAAAGCCAATAGAGTTAAAACAATAAAAGCACCAAAGCCGGCACCTATTCTTCTTCCTATTGTAAATCTTAATTTAGACAATGCTGTTGGAATTAATGTTGAGGAATTATTTACCTTGTTCTGCTTTCTTTCTTTCCTCCGAGAATTTTTCGTACTTCTCCTTATCCTGAAGACTGTAATAAATCCCTGATAAACCTTCAAGGGTATTTACGTTTTTAGGATCTAACTCATGCGCTTTTTCCATATATGGCAATGAAATTTTAAACAACTCAACCGATTCATCAACAATATTATCAAATGCTATCAACTCCATATCATAATCCGTTTGTTTTATTATATTAAGAGCTTTATTATAATATAATTTTGCCAAATGGTAATTTGCACTTGCATCATTCGGGTTAAGGACAAGAGCTTTTTCATACATTTTTTTTGACAATTCAAAAAACTCTTTATTCTTCTCCATGTCCTTCTCAAATATACTTCCATAAACATCTCCCAACACAACATTAAATTCCACGTCCTGTTGATTAAAATTCATACTTGGGTCTACGTATGAAAATGCTTTTTTATACATTTCATAATTATAAATTCCTGTTTCATAATCACCCGAACTATTCAACGCGCCTGCCGCATCATTTTTGTAACGCGAAGCCAAGTATTTTAGCGTTTGAATTGTATTCATTCTTATTTCTGAACCTTTATCTAATTCAAGCGACTTCACGCACGATTTAAAAGATTCTTCCCTAAGTTTTGAACGAGGGTCTGAATTCTCTTTTGCCTTGTACAACTCTTTTAAAATAAAACCTCTCAAGTACCAGGTAAATAATTCTTTGGAAGTTTCCTCATTTATAGCGGCTAACTCAACAAACACCAACGCGCTGTCATATTTTGCAGCTTGCGTTAATTCCTGTGCTTTCATTAAGTTAATGCTCTGCGAATATGAGTTTACACTCATAACAAATAACATAACCGTAAGCAAAAAAGGTAAAAGGTTTTTCATTTCAACTAATGTTAAAATTTATTATTCAATTAATATCGCCAGTGTATTTAAGCTTGAGCTAACTTTTAAATTATATTTCTCAGCATTCTTTCTGTTCAATTCAAATTTTTGCCTGTTATTCTGAACAATAAAATTAATAGCTGCGTTTTGTTTTGCCAGCCCTGGTTTTTCGGTGACAAGCAAGGTGTTTTTTCCTTTAATAAAATTTTCAATATCGCTAATTGACGTTTCAAATTCAGGGCTTACAAACAGCATATGAAATTTGATATTCTTATCCAGGGAAAGTAAATTTTTTATTTCAAATGATTGAGAGCCTGCTTTCTTCTTTGTAGCCATTTCATTAAGCTCGCTAACAAGGTATGGATTTGGCCCTAAAACACCGATTACAAAACTTCCGGTCTTGTAATTTTTGGGCCAGTCGATATATTTTGTGAAGTTGTAAAGAAAAACGGTTTTTACTTTTGCGCTTGTAGATTCAGGACTTGTAGTATCTACTTTTCCAGAGAGAAAAAATGCACCAAATAGTACAAAAATCAATTGCTTCATGAGTACCGCAAGACAAATGTCAGACCAAAATAATGGTTTCCGAATTTAACCCTAAAATAGGGTTTTTTTTGGATTATTCTATAAAAAAGGGAGTTTGTGTTTACTAATCAGGCCTTTAACAAACCAGAAAGAATAGCATCCGTGGAAAGGCCTTCGGCCTCGGCTTTATAATTTCTCGAAACACGGTGCCTCAAGATCGCCATCGCAACAGCATTTACATCTTCTATATCTGGAGAATATTTACCATTAATTGCAGCATGGCACTTTGCACCTAACACTAAATACTGTGATGCTCTTGGCCCTGCCCCCCAAGAGATATATTTATTGATCACCTCAGCCGCACTAGGTGTCCCAACCCGTGTTTTGGCTGTAAGACTCACTGCATACTCAAGTACATTATCTGCAATCGGAATTTTCCTTACAAGGTTCTGGAAAAAAATTATTTCTTCAGCAGTAAGAATTTTATTCAATGAAACTGATCTATCAGATGTGGTTGCTTTCACTATTTCTAACTCTTCATTGTATGAAGGGTAGTCCACCCAGATATTAAACATAAACCGATCAAGCTGGGCTTCGGGCAGTGGATATGTAGCTTCTTGTTCAATAGGATTTTGAGTTGCCAGGACAAAGAACGGAGCCTCTAATGCATACCTTTTTCCTCCTACCGTTACAGCCCTTTCCTGCATGGCCTCCAATAAAGCCGCTTGTGTTTTCGGAGGAGTACGGTTTATCTCATCGGCTAAAACAATGTTCGCAAACAAAGGGCCCTTAATAAATTTAAACTGTCTTGATTCATCTAATATTTCTGAACCGGTAATATCAGAAGGCATAAGGTCAGGCGTAAACTGTATTCTGTTGTATGAAAGACCTAATGATTGGGCAATAGTATTTACAAGTAAGGTTTTTGCCAGACCGGGTACTCCAACCAGCAAACAATGCCCGCGGCAAAAAATTGAAATAAGTACATCCTTCACAACAGTATCCTGCCCTACAATAACTTTCCCTATCTCTTTTTTAAGCTCTTTATATTTTACTACAAAAGCATCTACCGCTTCAACATCCGATTGATATTTCATACGCGTATTATTTTAATTTTTTGTCGTATGCCCGCCTGCCATCGGGCATGGAATACGCTACAAATTTTAATTGATCCATTTATTATCAAACTTACACGTTTTAAAATCGTCTTCCAATTTTACGTAAGTAGATTGCAATTTTTTATTTACCCAGTCAGCAATTATTTTTTGCTTTTTTTCTTCGAGAGCTGCATTTTGAATTTTCTGATAGTCGTCTCTCAGGTTCGCCCTGTGTGGTTCAGTACGGCTTTTTAAATATAAAATACGGTACGACTGCTTTGCATCTTTAGTCATCGCAAGCGCGGGCTTAGCCAATTCACCGACCTTTAATTTATCAATGGTAAATACCAGCGAAGGATCAAGCTGTCCCAACTCATCCATTTCAAATTTGGTTGAACCTGTAGAAGGATTAACAATAAGTCCATTCACGTTCTTACTCTCATCATTATCTGAATATTTTGCCGCTGCCTGTTCAAACGAAAGAGAATCTTTCTGTATAAGATCGTAAATACTGTCCAATTTTATTTTTGAAGCTACCATGTCCATATCCGAAATTTTCGGAGTGATCAATATATGTTTCAGGTCAACAAACTCTCCTCTCCTTGCGATCAATTGCATAAAGTGATATCCATAATCTGTCTCAAACACTTCCGAAAACTGGTTCTCTTTCATAGAAAATGAAATAGCATCGAACTCCGGAACAAACTGCCCTCTTTGAATGTTTTTATATTCCCCTCCATTTTTTGCCGAACCCGGATCTTCAGAATATAAAACAGCCAACGATGAAAAATTTTCTCCCTTTAACACCCGCTCCCTGAGTTTGGAAATTTTATTCTTCGCTTCCAATTTTGCCTCTGTAGTAATTGGAGGTTTTTTAACGATCTCTCCAATTTCAATTTCGGCATTTATAAACGGAAGACTGTCAGATGGAATGTTGTTAAAATATTTTTTTACTTCTGCAGGAGTGACATTAACATTGCTAGTGACTTTTGACTGCATTGTTTGAGCGAGCAACAGATCCTTCACATCGTCCCTGAGTTCTGCCTTGTAATCCTCAACTGTTTTACCATAAAATGCCGTAAAACTTTCTTCAGAGCCAAATTGTGCAATATAATAGCGCAGCCTTCTATCTAATTCAGAATCTACCTGCGTATCGGTAACCTCCACAGAATCCCTTTCAGCCTGGGCAACCAATAATTTTTGATAAAGAATATCTTCCAGCATTTTGCAACGCGTATTCTCAGTTACACTTTCAGAATGCGCAACAAATTGTAAATATTCCGATTCGAGTTCCGATTGCTTTATAATATTATCACCCACAATTGCAATTATTCTGTCAACAACCACTTCCTTTTGCTGTGCACGAACAAGTAACGATGTGACACAAAAAGAGAAAATCACCGCAACACCTTTAATTCTATTCATTTGTTTTTATTATTTCTACTTCGTTATTTTTAACTGCTTCTTCGTATATATCCTTATTCATACGGTTAACCAACTCTAATTTTCGTTTGTTCAGTATAATATTACGGATATTTTCCTTCTCAAACGCTAACGGTGAAATGCTGTTCTTTATTTTAAAGCCTTTAATATTAAGGAGGTATAAACTTGAGGAGTCTTCTACCTGTACTAAACGATTATTCTTCAAAAAAAGTTCTTTGTTATAGGTTTCTATAGGTATCTCTTTTAAAATATCATCGAACAACAACCATGTATTATCATCGAGGTAAAAATTCTGAGCATACTGGTGACAATAGGTCTCTAATGATGCCCTGTCTTTTGGAATATCTGACCCATACCATCTTTTAATTTTATCGAGATCAGGTGCTTTTTTACTCACTTTTACGTACAATACTTTTATGATATTATCTCTTAATTCGAAACTGTTTTTGTTCGATTCATAATAGCCAGCTATTTCATCGGCTGCAACTGTTGTATCTAACTGCTGGCCTATTAATTCCTTTTCATATGAGTAAATGATCAGTGAATTGCGATAAGTCTCCAATTGTTTTTCCACATTTTTTTGCTCATCAGTGAGATTACTTTCTGCTTTTTTTATCAGCAATTTTTCCCTGATCCAGCTATTGATAAATTTATCCACCAGCTTTATACTATCATCTTCAGGTGTTCCTTTAGGGACAACACCCTTGAGATCATCAGCATAGAGGTGCTGATCATAAACCCTTGCAACAGGGCCTGTTTTTTTTTCTTCACCGCTATTACACGATAAGAACAAAGTCACAATTATTAAATAAAAAAATCTCATCTGCCCCTGATCATTAAGATCAAATATAATTTTAGTATCATGTCCTAAACTAAAAAAGTTTATGGTGAATGCCATAAACTTTTTTGAAGATCATTTTAAATCGATTGAATCACCGTCTTACTTAACGGTCGAGAGCACATCTCTATTAATCTCAACTTTATATTTCGCTTTTAAAGAATCTATCCATTCCTTTTCCAAATGATTCTGGTAATCGGATGTTATCAGCCCTTTTGCCTCATTAAATGCTTTTGGAGTTGGCGCAAGCAGCTTTTTTACCACTACAACGATCACTTTTCCATCGGCATTAATATCAGGTGAAACTCCAGGGCTCCAATTGGAATCTACCATTTTGTTTTCGCCCTTATTAAAAAATTTAGAATCGACCTGAACATTTAACTGTGAAGTTTTATTCAATTCGTCAGTTATAGCTTTTTCAGATTTGTTTTTCTTTATCAGTTTCCGAAGCATTGCAGCGGTGGCTGCATCTTTACAAGTATAAATAGATGCGTCTGCTCTTTCTTCCCACATATAACGTGTTTTATTCTTTTCATAAAACTCCTTTAACCCAACTGTATCTTTCACCGCTTTAGACCATACTTTTTTATCAGTTAATTCAAACAACAAAATCCCTTCTTTGTATTCCTGCATCAAGGCTTTAAATTCAGGATATTTCATTTCTAATCTTGATTCTTCAAATGCCACACAGGTTTCATCCACAAAATCTTTATACATAGCATCAACAACAGCATTCACCTTCACTTTAGGACGCTTTGATTGATGTGAGGTTATATACCCGGCAAAATCAGTTTGAGTAAATTTCTGATCACCCAAATTAAACATGACCTTATTAAGCTTTACGGCTTTATCTTTTGACCAGGATCCTTCAAAAAAAGTAGAATCAATAACTTTATAAAACTCATTGCGGGTTTTTAGGTCTTCTGTAAAATTATTTTCTTTCTTAATTTTTGCAATTAGCGATGTACGGCCAGCTTGTGAACGGCTGTCTTTGGTGACTTTTGCTTTAAGCTCCCCCTTCATCTCATCATAAGTAGTTGGCTCCTTTTTGCTGAGACGTTTAACAATGTGCCAACCGTATTTTGTAACGAAGGGCATGGAAACATCACCATTAGTTTGTAATGCGAATGAAGCCTGTTCAAACTCAATTGGCATGCGGCCCGGACCAAACATTGGAAGTTCGCCTCCTTTTGCACCCGAACTTTTATCGTCTGAATATGTTTTGGCTAATTGTGCAAAATCTTCACCGGCTTTAACTTTCGCATACAACTCATCCACCTTTGTTTTTGCTTTCAGGGAATCATCAGCTGTCATTTTTTCAGCCGTCTTCACCATGATATGTGCGACAGTTACTTCTCCTTTTGCCTTTCTTTTATCAACACTCTTAATAATATGATATCCATAACGTGTTCTTACAGGCATGGAAACATCGCCGGGTTTGGTATTGTATGCAGCAGACTCAAAGGGATAAACCATTTGCATGACTGTAAAATAACCTAAGTCGCCACCATTTTCTTTTGCTGATGGATCATCAGAAAGGACTTTCTCCTTTTCACCTTTAGCAAGTGATACAAGATCTTTATTAGAAACCATTAACGATGCGATGTATTTAAACTTATCGCTGCCATTGTATTTCTGTTTAGCAGCTAATGTTTTAATTGCATCCAGCTTTGCTTTGTAAATAACACTGTCGCTATGTGATGAAGCCTTTGTAAGGTTGATTGATTTTTTAAGTATTGCGTCGTAAGCATTAACCTGCGCAGTTGAAATATCCTTACCCATCACAACATCTCTGATAAGCATTACACATGTATATGCTTCCAGTGTATCTTTAGGTAAAGCACCTTCATCAACCCTAACAAGTATATGGCTCGCCTTTACATCACTTTTCATTCTTTCAAAAGCTTCCATCAATAATTTTTCATTTACATCTTTATCGGTAAGATACGGCTGCGCCAATTGCTTACGGTACGTTCCCAATTCATAGATGAAGGAAGAGACTGTATCCATTTTCAATTCAAGAGCCTCGCTTACTTTCAATTTAAAATTCACAAATAGATCGAGGTATTTATCCAAGGACTCTTTTGTATTCTCTTCCCTGGTATTATTTTTATGATACACGGAAGTGAATTCCGAAACGGTAATTTTTGAATTTCCTACGGTCATTAAAACCGGGTCCTGTGTTTGAGCAACTGCTAACTGTACAGAAAGAAACAACAAAGCGGATAATATATTTTTCATATTTATTTATTTTTTAATGTAACATGCCCGCCTGCCATCGGGCAGGGAATACGCCCATATTCATTTTCGGTTTTGATGCCGACAGCTTATGGCTATTTCATATTTTGATTGAGATTGAATTAAAATTTATATAATGAAATCCATTTTTTAACGGGTAACAAATGTAAGTATTCTTTGATGTAAATAAAAAACGTAATATTCCTATAATAGTATAGAAAACAGCCTATTTAACATTTTTTAACAGGAACTTACCGGCTATAATTCGGCGCCTCTCTGGTAATGAAAACATCATGGGGATGACTTTCCTTCATACCTGCCGAAGTAATACGAATAAACTTCGCTTTTTGTAACTGAGAAATGTCAGCCGCCCCGCAATAACCCATCCCGGCACGCAAGCCGCCAATAAGCTGGTACATTACTTCATATAATTTTCCTTTAAAGGGCACCCTGCCGGAAATACCTTCCGGAACTAGTTTTTTAATGTCGTCCTCTACATCCTGAAAATAACGGTCTTTTGACCCCTTTTGCATGGCTTCGATAGAACCCATACCGCGATATTCTTTAAATCTGCGGCTTTCAAATAAAATCGTTTCTCCCGGCGATTCCTCTACGCCGGCAAACAAAGAACCTATCATTACCGTACTTGCTCCCGCAGCAAGGGCCTTAACTATATCTCCCGAAAACCTGATACCTCCGTCTGCGATCAAAGGAACACCCTTGCCCTTCAATGCTTTTGCTACATCTTGTATCGCGTATAATTGCGGAACACCCACACCTGCTATTACTCTCGTTGTACAAATTGATCCGGGACCAATACCAACCTTAACCGCATCAGCACCTGCTTTAACTAAGGCCAAAGCAGCCTCGCCGGTAGCAATGTTTCCAACAATAATTTGAAGTGAAGGATATGTTTTTTTTACTCTTTTAAGCGTTTCGATAACTCCTTTTGAATGGCCATGCGCAGTATCAATAACCACGGCGTCAACACCGGCATTCACCAATGCATCTACACGATCCAGCACATCTGCCGTAACACCTACTGCTGCTGCAACACGTAGCCTGCCGTGTTCATCCTTACAGGCGTTCGGCCTTACTTTAATTTTAATTATATCCTTGTAAGTAATTAAACCTACCAGTTTATTATTTTTATCTACAACTGGAAGTTTTTCAATTTTATATTCTTGTAAAATCGCCTCTGCCTTTTTAAGATCGGTACCTTGCTTTGCAGTAATAATATGTTCGCACGTCATCACCTCTTTCACAGGGCGTTTCATGCTTTTTTCAAATCTCAAGTCTCGATTTGTTACAATACCTGCAAGCTTTCCATCATTGTTAACAACAGGTATACCGCCGATCTTATTTTCTTTCATCAACTTAAGGGCATCCTCAACCAAGGCGGTCAAAGGTAAAGTAACAGGCTCCTGTATCATTCCACTCTCCGACCGCTTTACTTTTCTTACTTCATTTGCCTGCTGTTGGATAGTCATGTTTTTATGTAACACTCCAATACCACCTTCTTGAGCGATAGCAATTGCCATATCCGATCCTGTTACAGTATCCATAGCAGCTGAAACTATTGGCGTATTGAGTTTTATGTTTTTTGTAAACTGTGAAGAAATATTAACCTCACGAGGAAGAACTTCTGAATAAGCAGGAACTAATAGTACATCGTCGAAGGTGAGCCCTTCAC
>CAZQIC010000150.1:0-10787 GCA_964593555.1 uncultured Bacteroidia bacterium
CTAAAAAAAAATACGGTTACATTTGTTAAAATCAATTAATAGAACCTCCCTATAACTAAATAGTTTATAAATCAGAGACTTATATCCCTCCTAAAACCCAATAAGTGTGATTTGTGTAACATATTTCCTGTGTTATATAACGTCTTTTATTGTAATTAACCCCATCTTTAGTTAATTACCTTAAACTCATTAGTTGAAACTATATATAAAATACATGGTAAGTAACCGCTGTAAAATGGTGGTTAAAGAAGAACTAAGAAAGCTGGGGCTACATTTTATTGTTGTTGATTTAGGTGAAATTGATATTATGGAAAATATATCAATTGAAAAGAGAGAGCAATTAAAAATTGCACTGCTTAATTCAGGCCTTGAATTAATGGATGATAAGAGAGCTGTATTGATAGAAAAAATAAAAAATGTAATTATCGACATGGTTCATTATTCAGATGAATTACCCAAAACAAATTATTCCGATTATATAAGTGAAAAATTAGATCACGATTACACTTATTTGTCTAATATATTTTCAGAAGTAAAAGGTATCACCATTCAGCAATTCATTATTGTTCATAAAATTGAAAGAGTAAAAGAGTTACTGCTATACAATGAGTTAAACCTCACAGAGATTTCGTATAAGCTAAATTATAGCAGTGTAGCACATTTATCCAATCAGTTTAAAAAAGTTACAGGGCTTTCCCCTTCTCATTTTCAAAAATTAAAAGACAAGAGACGTAGCCCGATTGAAGAAGTTGGAAACTTACCAGTGGTGAAGTCAAATGAAAATGGAACAAATTAAAATAATGTCAACAAAAGAAGAGCAACAAAAAGTAGATTTTGACCGGCTCGTGGAATATGAAAAGAAGGGTACACTTTCTTCGCAGATCATCGAGTCGTCTGGTCTAGCGATAAAAGTGAAAACCCTCGAAGGCATTATTACCTCATGGAATCTTGGTGCGGAAAAAATTTATGGATATACGAACACAGAAATAATTGGAAAACATATTGATATTCTTATTCCCCCAAGCGAGCATAAAAAACACCATTCATTAAGCTCACAAATACGTCAGGGTCAAACTATTCCTCGTCATATCACTAAGGGAATAAGAAAGGACGGAACGGTCATTGATATTTCGATCTATCTTTCTCCTGTTAAGGATGAAAAAGGGAAAATAATTGGTATTGTCACGATAGATAACGATATAACAGAGTTGGTCATTGCCAACCAAGAACTAATATTCCAAGACAAAGAAAAAGAGAAACGAGCAGGTGAGTTAGTCATTGCCAATAAAGAACTTGTATTTCAAAATAAAGAAAAAGAAAAGCGGGAAATTGCTAATAAAGAATTGGAAGCATTCAGCTATTCTGCAAAATTAGCTTCTCAATATTCCCTTTCGCTTATCGAAGCAAGTCGCGACCCGTTGGTTACGATCAGCCCGGAAGGAAAAATTACTGATATGAATGAGGCTACCGCAAATATTACCGGCATGACCCGTAAAGAACTTAAAGGCAGCGACTTCTTCGATTATTTTACCGAACCACAAAAGGCGCGTGAAGTTTACCAGGAAGTTTTTGCAAAAGGATCTGTTGCCGATTCTCCTCTCACACTTAGGCATAAAGAAGGCAAACTTACCGACGTATTATTCAATGGGTCTGTTTATAAGGATGATAGGGGGAATGTATTGGGAGTTGTAATTGTCGCAAGAGATGTTACAGAGCAAAAAAGAAGTGAAACAGAATTGATAGAAGCAAAAGTTTTTGCAGAATTAGCAACGGCGCTTGCAGAAGAAGCAAAAAGTAAAGCTGAAAGCGCTACACGAATAGCGGAAGATGCTGTGAAAGCAAAACAGCAATTTCTGTCAAACATGAGTCATGAGATTCGTACACCAATGAACGCCATTATTGGATTTACAAAAGTGGTGTTAAAAACAAATCTATCAGCAAAACAAAAAGAATATTTAACGGCTATAAAAATAAGTGGTGATGCATTGATCGTGCTCATCAATGATATCCTGGATCTGGCAAAAGTAGATGCCGGCAAAATGACATTTGTGCAAACTCCGTTTAAAATGGCATCGTCAATATCTGCCATGCTTCATTTGTTTGAAACAAAAATTCAGGAAAAAAATTTAGTGCTAATTACAGACTACGATAACAAAATTCCCAATGTATTAGTTGGTGACCCGGTCCGGTTACACCAGATCATTTTAAACCTGGTAAGTAATGCGGTTAAGTTTACTGCCAAAGGAAAAATTACTGTACGTGTTCACCTGCTTGATGAAAATAAAGAGGAAGCGAGCATTGAATTTTCAGTTACCGATACCGGAATTGGGATATCCGAACACAAAATAGCAAGGATTTTTGAAGACTTTCAACAGGCAACCAGTGGCACTTCCCGGTTATACGGTGGAACAGGCCTAGGCCTTGCTATTGTAAAACAATTGGTGGAGGCGCAGAAGGGAAGCATTAATGTAAAAAGTAAAATTAACGAGGGTTCAACCTTCAGTTTTATATTAAATTTTCTAAAAACAAAAGCGGAAGCTGAATTACCAACAGAGATAGTAGAATTAGATAAAGAAATTGAAAATATAAAAGTTTTAGTAGTTGAAGACATTCCCCTTAATCAGCTATTAATGAAAACACTGCTGGATGATTTTGGATTTGAACGTGATATAGCCGCCAATGGAAAAATAGCAATCGAAAAATTACAAGCCAAATCGTATGATATTATTTTGATGGACTTGCAAATGCCCGAAATGAATGGCTTTGAGGCAACAGAATATATCCGTAATAAAATGAATTCCAAAATTCCAATTATCGCCTTAACCGCGGATGTAACCACCGTTGATTTAGAAAAATGTAAAGCTGTTGGAATGAATGATTATATAGCCAAACCCGTTGACGAAAGAGTATTGTACAGCAAGATAGTCGGATTGGTAAAGAAGCCACCTGTAATACATAACGAGCCCAAAGACAACAAAATTGATCAATTAAAAAAAACAAAATGTATTGATCTTGGCTATCTAATTCACCTTACAAAATCTGATCCTACATTGATGATGGAAATGATCTCGACATATCTGCAACAGACTCCCCCCTTGATAAGCGAAATGAAATTAAGTTTAAAGAATAAAGATTGGAATTCATTACAATCGGCAGCTCATAAAATGGTTCCTTCATTTTCTATAGTGGGTATTAGTAACGATTTTCAAAATATGGCAAAAAAAATTCAAGAGTACGCAAGTGCACAGCTGCAGACTGAAGGAATACCCGAGTTAGTTTTACAACTGGAAAATATTTGTGTGCAGGCCTGTCAAGAATTAGAAGAAGAATTTAATATAATTAAAAATGGAAAACGAAAATAAGATAAAACTTTTTCTGGTGGATGACGATGCAGTGTTTTTAAAAACACTGGAAATTGAATTTCGTCAGCATGCTGATTTTGTAATTGAAACATATCCTACCGGAGAATTTTGTGTAGAAAATTTATCTCATTATCCGGATGTTATCATATTAGATTATCATTTGGATGGTATTGATAAAAATGCTATGAACGGAATGGAAACATTGGATAAAATAAAGTCTTTTAATCCAGATATTCCGGTAGTAATGCTTTCTTCCCAGGATAAAATTGATGTAGCGATAAATTGCATGCATCACAGGGCTTTTGATTATGTAGTAAAAAGTGAAACTGCGTTCATGCGTTTGCAAAAGATCATCACAACTATTTTCCAATACAAAAAGATGGAAAAAGAATTGAGTTGGTATATGGAGAGAATGTAGCCATATTTATATCTATACAATGATACTTTCTTTTTTGCTTTTTTTTTAATCTCTCTCGAAATAGGGTTTTGTTATTTGGACACAAGCTCATTTGTTGTTTTGAGATCTATGAAAACCTATACTATCAGTGATAAAATTGATGTATACCAATGTTTGTTCTAAAAGATACAATCGCATTAGAACAAATACATTGGTACATGCCGATAGCTTAATGTTTATCTTTATTTTAAAGGTATTACAGAAAGCTAATCGGTATTAACTGCAGGTTATACATGGTCAAAAGTATAGAATGTAATGCCCCTTAGAATTCCTAACAAAAACATACCCGAAATTAATGTTAGAATTCTAAAAGAGTATTATGAATCACTAAAGAACCATTTAAAAAATACGATACAGAGCATTTAGAGAATTCGAATCGTGAAAGCAAAAAATAAGATCAAGAGACAAATTAAATAAGGCATTTTGATCCTCATTTAGCTGATCACAAATATGTGATTTATATAAGATATTTTTATTGTTATGCAACGCTTTTGCAATCCATTAATTCATATTTGTTCTAGAGGTATTAAATAAAAATCCATGAAAACAAAAGCAATTCAACAAAAAACTAGTTTCAATACGCTTCTTGAATTTGCAAAAAAGGGAACACTTCCTTCATTGATAATTAAATCATCGGATGATGCTATCATAACGAAAACGTTGGAAGGAATTATCATATCCTGGAACCCTGGCGCTGAAAAAATTTATGGATTCACAGAAAAAGAGGTCATTGGAAAAAATATTGAGATTATTATTCCTAAAAATCAGCATAATGAAAATGATGAGCTATTAAAACAGGTCCGTCTTGGGCAATCTATTCCGTATTATGAAACAAAAAGGATTAGAAAGGACGGAGTTATCATTGATGTGTCATTTGCTTTGTCTCCAATCAAAAACAAAAACGGAAAAGTTGTTGGTGTTTCAGTAGTATCACGGGACATTATAGGAACACCACAGTCATCGCAATATGCGCGGAGTTTAATTGAAGCAAGCCTTGATCCCTTAGTTACTATAAGTAAGGAAGGAAAAATTACAGATTTAAACGAAGCTCTGGCGAAATTGATTGGTGTGTCAAGGTCGAAATTAGTTGGGACAGATCTTTTCATCTATTTTACTGAGCCTCAAAAGGCACGAGAAGTGTACAAGGAAATTTCCTCAAAAGGATCCGTTACAAATTCTCCGTTTACACTACGTCATAAAAATGGAAAGGTGATAGATGTATTATTTAATGGATCTGTTTATAAGGATGGAAGCGGAAATATATTGGGCGTTGTAATTGTGGCTAGAGATGTTACGACAAAAAAAGCAGATGAATTGATCATTGCCAACAAAGAACTTGCCTTCCAAAACCAAGAGAAAGAAAAACGCGCCGATGAGTTAGTAATTGCCAATAAAGAATTGGCTTTTCAGGATAAAGAGAAAGAAAAGAGAGCAGATGAGTTAATCATTGCCAATAAAGAACTTCTTTTTCAAAACGAGGAAAAAGGGAAACGCGCCGATGAGTTGATCATTGCCAATAAAGAACTTGCCTTTCAAAATGAAGAAAAAGAAAAAAGAGCTAATGAATTAAGTATAGCCAATGAAGAACTTGCTTTCCAGGACAAGGAAAAAGGGAAACGGGCAGACGAATTGATCATCGCTAATAAAGAACTTGTTTTTCAAAATGAAGAAAAGGAAAAACGCGCCGATGAGTTGATTATTGCGAACAAAGAACTCGCGTTTCAAAATGAGGAAAAGGAAAAAAGAGCGAATGAATTAAGCATCGCCAACAAAGAACTCGCCTTTCAAAACGAAGAGAAGGAAAAAAGAGCTAATGAGTTAAGCATTGCAAACAAAGAACTTGCCTTTCAGGATAAAGAAAAAGAAAAACGGGCAGATGAGCTGATCATTGCCAACAAAGAACTTGTTTTTCAAAATGAAGAAAAAGAAAAACGGGCAGACGAGCTGATCATTGCCAATAAAGAACTTGCTTTTCAAAATGAGGAGAAAGGAAAACGGGCAGATGAGTTGATCATTGCCAATAAGGAACTCGTATTTCAAAACGAAGAGAAAGGAAAACGAGCAGACGAGTTGATCATTGCCAATAAAGAGCTTGCCTTTCAAGACCAGGAGAAAGGAAAACGAGCAGATGAATTATTTATTGCCAACAAAGAACTTGCCTTTCAAAATGAAGAAAAGGGAAAACGGGCAGATGAATTAAGCATTGCCAACAAAGAACTTGCCTTTCAAAACGAAGAGAAAGAAAAAAGAGCTAATGAATTAAGCATTGCAAACAAAGAACTTGCCTTTCAAAACGAAGAGAAGGGAAAACGGGCAGATGAGCTAAGCATTGCCAATAAAGAGCTTGCTTTTCAAAACGAAGAAAAAGGGAAACGGGCAGATGAATTGATCATTGCCAATAAAGAACTTGTTTTTCAAAACGAAGAAAAGGAAAAACGAGCAGCAGAGTTAGTAATTGCTGACAAGGAGCTTGCCTTTCAAAATAAAGAGAAAGAAAAAAGGGCCGCAGAGTTAGTTATAGCTGATATAGAACTAGATTTTCAAAACAAAGAAAAAGAAAAACGGGAAATTGCAAATAAAGAATTGGAAGCATTTAGTTATGCTGCAAAATTGGCTTCTCAATATTCCCTTAGCCTCATCGAAGCGAGCCGCGATCCATTGGTAACAATAAGTACAGAAGGGAAGATCACTGATATGAACCAGGCAACTGCCAACATAACAGGAATGACCCGAGAGGAGCTTAAGGGTAGTGACTTCTTCGATTATTTCACTGAGCCGCAAAAAGCGCGTGAAGTTTACCAGGAAGTATTCGCGAAAGGATCAGTAGCGGATTCTCCTCTAACTCTTCGTCATAAAGATGGAAAGTTGACTGATGTATTATTCAATGGTTCTGTTTACAAAGATGACAAAGGAAGTGTATTGGGAGTGGTGATTGTGGCGAGAGATGTGACAGCTCAAAAATTACTTTCCAAGTATTCACTTTCTCTTATTGAAGCGAGCCGTGATCCATTGGTAACGATCAGTACTGAAGGAAAGATCACTGATATGAATCAGGCAACTGTAAATATCATTGGTATGAGTCGCGAAAAATTAACCGGAACTGATTTCTTCGATTATTTTACCGAGCCGCAAAAAGCGCGTGAAGTGTACCAGGAAGTATTTGCTAAAGGATCTGTTGCAGATTCTCCGCTGACACTTCGACATAATGATGGAAAGTTAACTGATGTATTATTTAATGGTTCCGTTTACAAAGATGATAGGGGAAATGTGTTAGGAGTGGTGATAGTAGCGAGAGATGTAACAGCTCAAAAATTACTATCCAAATATTCGTTAAGTCTCATTGAAGCAAGTCTTGACCCATTGGTTACAATAAGCATTGAAGGGAAAATTACAGATATGAATGAGGCAACCGCCAATATCACGGGTATGACTCGTGAAGAACTTACCGGCACCGATTTCTTCGATTATTTTACAGAGCCTCAAAAAGCACGTGAAGTGTACCAGGAAGTTTTTGCAAAAGGATCCGTTGCTGATTCTCCTTTAACACTACGTCATAAGGATGGCAAGCTCACAGATGTACTATTTAACGGATCCGTTTACAAGGATGACAGGGGAAATGTATTAGGAGTAGTAATTGTGGCGAGAGATGTTACAGACCAGAAAAGAATTGCAAGGGAATTAACAGAAGCAAAAGAGTTGGCAGAAAAATTAGCCGGTGCTAAAGATCAATTTTTGGCGAGCATGAGCCACGAAATACGCACTCCTCTCAACGGAATTATTGGCTTTACTAAAATATTGTTGCGCAACGACACCACTGAAATACAAAGACATCAGTTGGATGCCATTAAAACCTCGAGCGACATTTTATTAGTTCTGATAAATGATATTCTGGATCTGGCAAAAATTGAGGCAGGAAAAATGAATATTGAAACGACAGAATTAAAATTATCAGAATTAATTAATTCTGTTCTTGGAAGTTTCGAATTAAGGTTCCAGGAAAAAGAATTAAAAATAAACAAACAATATGATGATGGAATACCAAAAATACTAATTGGGGATCCTGTTCGAATCAATCAAATATTACTCAATCTTCTGAGTAATTCAGTTAAGTTCACCGATCACGGAGGACAAATAAGTATCAGTGTGAATTTATTAACACAGGACAAAGAAAAAACAAATGTTGAAATTACTATTTCTGATACTGGCATAGGTATTTCTCCGGAAAAATTAGAGATCATTTTTCAGCCGTTTATGCAGAGCAGTAATGATACAGCCCGTAAATATGGAGGCACCGGATTAGGGCTGAGTATTGTGAATCAATTAGTAGATCTGATGGGAGGAACTATTTCTGTAAAAAGCCAATTGAACAAGGGCAGCGCTTTTACCATAAGCTTACCCCTCAAGAAATCCACTGCCACAGAAATATCGAAAGATATTGAGACCAAAATATTTACGAATGAACTGAAGCAGTTAGGAAAGTTAAAAATATTATTGGCTGAAGATATTCCGATCAATCAATATTTAGCACAAACAATTTTGCACGATTTTGGATTTGAAACTGATACTGCCGAAAACGGCAAAATAGCCATTGAACTTTTAGAGAAAAATTATTACGACATCATTTTAATGGATTTGATGATGCCGGAAATGAATGGATTCGAAGCAACCCAGCATATTCGCAGCAAAATGCTGCCACCTAAATCGACCATTCCAATTATTGCTTTAACAGCAGATGTAACAAAAGCGGATGTTGATAAATGTACTGAAATAGGAATGAATGAATATGTTTCAAAACCGATCAACGAAACTGATCTATTAAATAAGATAGCACTTCTTGTAAATAGAAAAAAGTAGGATGAAAACAGAATTAAAAATTTTACTTATATCCTTTATTATTTTAATTGCCCTGATTTTTATTACCCTACTTTCCTTAAAAAATATCGATCGTTTTAGTAATGATACCAAATGGATGGCTCATACACGCGAGGTATCCAGGATGCTTTCCGAAAATCTTTCCAAGATACAAAGTATTGAAACCGGGTACAGAGGTTATGTTATCACCGGAAATAAAAATTACCTTGAACCTTACGATGAAATGGTAGGACAAATTCGGAGCAATATTAAACAATTAAAAAATCTTACTAAGGAAAATCCAATTCAACAACAAAGAATAGATACGTTGGAACACATTTCTAAACTAAAAATAGTTTATTCGAAAATAATTATTGAAGTACGAGAAAAAAATGGGTTCGAAGCTGCAATGAAAGTGGTGAGTACTGAAGAGGGGAGAACGCTAATGGATAAAATACGCCTCATTACTCATAGCATGCAAGAAGAAGAAGAAGATTTATTGAAGGAGAGAACGAAAATTACGGATACCAGCTTGTCAAACACCAAAATCCTTATTGTTTTAGGGGGTGTTTTTTCTAGTATAGTCGTTGTTTTTTTAATGTTTTACATCGGTCGATCTTTAAGATTGAAAAGAGAACTAACAAGTGAAAAAGAACATGCAGAGAAACTGGTTGGTTTCAAAGATCAGTTTTTGGCGAATATGAGTCATGAGATACGTACTCCCCTCAATGGTATCATAGGATTTACAAAAATATTGCTGCGTAATGGCATTACAGAAAAACAAAAACAACAGTTAAGCGCCATTAAAACTTCCAGCGATATTTTATTGGTATTGATAAACGATATCCTTGATTTAGCAAAAATTGAAGCTGGAAAAATGACTCTTGAAACAACAGAATTAAAGCTATCCGAATTAGTTAATTCCATTGTAGGCACTTTTGAAATCCGATTTCTGGAGAAAGAATTTAAGATAAAAAAAGCATACGGTAACAGCATTCCAATAATCCTGCTTGGTGATTCCGTCCGCATCAATCAAATATTGCTCAACCTTCTTAGTAACTCAATTAAATTCACGGAAAAGGGTGGAGAAATTACAATCAGCGTAAACCAGAAGGAGCAGGATGAAGAAAAAACAGTCATTGAATTTATTGTATCCGATACAGGTATTGGTATACCTCCTGATAGATTAGAAACCATATTTGAGCCCTTCACCCAAAGTAGCAGTGATACTGCCCGCAGGTTCGGTGGTACGGGGTTAGGTTTGAGCATTGTGAAACGATTAATTGACATGATGGGTGGGACTATTTCGGTAGAGAGTCAAGTGAAAAAAGGAAGCACCTTTACGGTAACATTGCCATTTAAGAAAAGCACAGTAACTGGCCTGGAAAAAGAAGTTGAAACAAAAACTCAAATCCAAGCGAGTGAGTCCCAGCAATTAGGAAAATTAAAAATATTACTGGTTGAAGATATTCCCATCAACCAGTTTCTGGCACAAACTATCCTGCACGACTTCGATTTTGAAACGGATACTGCAGAAAATGGGAAAATAGCGATTGAACTTTTAGAAAAAAATCATTACGACATTATCCTGATGGATTTGATGATGCCGGAGATGACTGGCTTTGAAGCCACAGAATATATAAGGAACAAAATGCAGTCGCCAAAATCAGCTATTCCGATCATTGCTTTGACAGCGGATGTAACCAAAGTGGATGTGGATAAGTGCAAAGAAGTGGGAATGAATGAATATGTTTCAAAACCTATCAATGAAATTGAATTGCTTAATAAGATTACTCAACTAATGAAAAAAAAAGTATAATGGAAAAAACAAACGTGTGCGACTTAACCTATTTAAAAACACATTCTCCGAACAATCCAGAATTTCTTAAGACTATGATAAAAATGTTTTTAGAAGATACACCTGTATATGTTGCCGAAATGGTAAAGTGTTTGGCGGCGGCCAATTGGATTGGGCTACAAAAGACTGCACATAAAATAAGACCGTCTATTGACTTAATAGGCATGCCAAAAGATATTGGAATTGCTGTTAAACAAATTGAAGAATATTAGAGTTTATACCGATTAAGTTTATTATGCATACTTCACTTTTAATTTCA
>CAZQIC010000151.1:0-10737 GCA_964593555.1 uncultured Bacteroidia bacterium
ATTAAATACAAAATTATTTGATTTTGAAAAGGCATCTTCATCCGCAGGATGGATTAAAGAATTAGAGAATGAACATAAACCCGAAACGGAAGAATACGGCATATCCTCTTTTGTATTTAGAGATAAACGCCCTTTTCATCCTGCAAGATTTTGGAACTACCTGAATGATGAATTCCCTTCTTCTATTATCCGAAGCAAGGGGCTTTTTTGGATTGCATCAAGACAAGACCAAGCAATTAATTGGAGCCAAGCAGGTGGCTCACTAAGAGCCGACCCTTCTGGTGTATGGTGGTGCAGTATGCCATTCAATGAACGAATAACCTTCCAGTCTTTTGTTGATGGTCAAAAACAAATTGAAGAAAAATGGGATAAGCAATACGGAGATAGGATTAATGAATTGGTTTTGATTGGGCAAGACATGGATAAAGAACAAATCATAAATGATTTACAAAATTGTCTTTGTACAGAGGAAGAAATACTGCAATGGAAAGCAGGATTTGTTTTTGAAGACCATTTCCCTGTATGGGAAACTCTAAAATCTAATGTAGAACAACTAAACTAAAATTTAACATGAACATTATACAATATGGGGCAATAGAAAAATCTATTGAATTACCCGACCATGTAGTGCTATCTAATCAACTCCAAGAGTTAATAAAAATTCACTATCCGAATGTAAATCTTGCTATTGTTT
Organism: uncultured Bacteroidia bacterium; assembly: GCA_964593555.1. Lineage (GTDB taxonomy): Bacteria > Bacteroidota > Bacteroidia > JAFLBG01 > JAFLBG01 > CAZQIC01. The sequence continues at coordinate 695 of CAZQIC010000151.1, forward strand.
CGAGAGAAGGAAAAAGAAGATTGAAAAAATTTATTTCAGAATTAAATCTAAATACGTTCCCTTCTCTTCATGAAAGTTTTCATTACAGCGAATGCTCCGAAATTCTTAAAAAGAAGCTCAAGGGAATTAGTAAAGATGAAGCTGGATTGGATTTATTTATCAATGATATTAGTACAATAGTGAATGAATTTAGTAGAGTGGTTGCAGAAGAATTTATTCGCTTCAATCTCTATATTGTAGAAGATGATATGTGTAAATATTTTCATTCTGATTATAATAACCTGCGCTTGTTATGCACTTATCATGGCGAAGGCACTCAATGGATTGAGAATAATAATACAAACAGGGACAAATTGGGTTGTGAGAAAAATGAAGAAATTATTATTGACTCAAATGCCATAAATCAACTGGAAACATTTTGGATAGCATTATTAAAAGGAGAAGCCTATCCCGACAATTTAGGAAATGGAATTATTCACCGTTCTCCACCAATGGGAGAGAAAAAAAACAAAAGAATATTATTAAAACTGGACGCATAAATTCAGATGAATATACAGCTTGTTTAAACAGAAACTTAAAACCATATAATATGAATCTAAAATCAACAATAAAAATTACCGCATTTGCTATGTTATCAATGACATATTCGGGATGCGACCATCACAAGCCATTACACGAAGTATTAAAAGAAACCCATCTTGAATTAGAAAAAGAAGATTCATTAATGGAAGCAGAACATACACAGTTAGAAAAAGAACACGCTGAATGGGTATTAAAGCATCAAGAAATTGTAGATACTACAAATGAGCCATTGCATAAAAATTGGGAAGAACAACATTCTGCTATGTTAGAAAAGCATAAAGTAATAGTTGCAGAACATAAAGCATTAACGGCTAATCATATTAATGTGGAAAAGATGCACCAAGAAAAAACAATGGAAGATTTATCAATTCAAGAGCAACACAATACTATTGTTCGTGAGCATGAAGAAATGAAAAAGCAACACGAACTAATGATTAAAGACCATGATAAAATGAAAGCCGACCATGATAAAATGTTAAAAGAACACAAACAATAAAAATGGAATCTATATCCCTTGATTTTTCAGGAATTGTATTAATGCTTGCATTAGGATTACGGCATGGTTTAGACCCCGACCATATTGCAATTATTGATGGAATGACGATGAAGCATAGCGATACTAACTCTCCTTTTGCAAAATGGGTAGGTACATTGTTCGCTGTTGGGCATGGGCTTGTTGTTACCGTTATTGCTGTATTGGTTAGCTTGTTAAGCAATAAAGTCAGTCTGCCTAATTGGGTAGCAAATATTGCAGAATGGATACCTGTTTTTTTATTAGTCTTAGTCGGCAGTATGAACTTAAAAAGTTTATTAAGCAAAATCACTTACAAAGCAATCGGGTGGCGTACAAAATTAATTCCGAAAAAACTTTTAAATAGTTCAAGCGCATTATCCATAATACTAATAGGAGTCCTCTTTGCTACTGTATTTGATACCGCTACTCAAGCAGCAGCATGGGGATATGCAGCTTCACAACAAGGAGGAATGTTAGCGGCTGTATTAATGGGGTTAATATTTTCAGCAGGGATGATAGCAACAGACACTATTGATGGAAGAATTTTATTCAGCATATTGAATAAAACATCAAACAAAACACTTATTAATAATTATCGAAAATGGATAGGTTGGTCAATTGTAGTCATGTCCTTTTCGGTTGCAGGATATAAAGTTATATGTGCATTTATTCCATCCATTGAATTAAGCTCATTTGCAAACTCATTAGTAGGATTTGTATTTATGCTATTTGTACTTGGAATTTATGTATTAACTATTTATAAAAATTCAAAAATGCAGGTAAACTAATGGCAATAAAAAATTTAACCAAAGTAAAAAAACATTTGATACTCTGCAATGGTGAGCCATGCACTTTAAATGGAGCAAACAAGATGATTGAATCAATACGAAAATCAATAAAAAAATGTGGTTTGCAAGATGCAATACATACTACCCGCACTTTATGTAATGGAAGATGTGATGATGGAGCAATTGTAATAGTATATCCTGATGGAATTTGGTATAAAAATGTGAATGAAGCAGTAGCGGACGAAATCGTAAAAAAGCATTTAATGGAGGGGGAAATCGTAAAAGAAAATGTATTGTATAAACATAACGACAATAATATTAATAGCTTTTCAATACCCAATATAACATGAACTTTTTTAAAAACGAATTTGACCCTGATAATAAAGAAATCACTAAAAAAGTTAAGCAATGGGTAAAAACATATTTTGGATTGCCCGATTCAGGATGCGTGATTTTAGTTTCAGAATTAAAATGTGCCGATGAAGGTTGTCCTGATATAGAAACAGTAATTAGCGTTTTAATGCAACCCGAAATTAAAGTGTATAAAATCGGGAAGCCACTTATGTATGTAAGGGTGCATGATATAGAGGAAATAAGCAAACAATATTTACTTTATAATAATTAAAAACAAACAAAATGGAAAATAAAAAAGCAATCCCAGTAACAGTTTTAACAGGTTTTCTTGGTTCAGGAAAAACAACTTTGTTAAACAGAATACTTAGTGAAAATCACGGTAAAAAAATAGCTGTAATCGAAAATGAGTTTGGGGAAGTCGGTGTAGATAACGAATTAGTCATCGGTGCGGATGAAGAAATATTTGAAATGAATAACGGTTGTATCTGCTGTACAGTAAGAGGGGATTTAATTCGCATACTTGACCAGTTGATGAAGCGAAAAGATAAGCTCGATTACATTATAGTTGAAACAACAGGTATGGCAAATCCTGCACCAGTAGCCCAAACTTTTTGGGTAGATGATGATATTAAAGAATCGTACAGCCTTGATGCTATTGTAACAATCGTAGACGCAAAACACGTTTGGCAACATATTGATGATAGTTCGGAATGTAAAGAACAAATTGCCTTTGCTGATGTAATTCTTCTTAATAAAACAGATTTAGTTACAGAAGACGAACTAAATAAACTTGAAAAGAGAATAAAATCAATGAACTCACAAGCAAAAATACATCGCTCAAAGGATGCCATTATTGATTTAAGCAATATCCTAAATATAAACGCTTTTGATTTAGATGCTAAAGTTGAGCTAAATCCTGAATTTCTTATTGAAGAAGTTCCTTTTGAATGGTGTGGTATTTTTGATTTTGAAAATAAGGAATATCAATTAAAGACCAGTGAAGACCCCGACCCATCAATTGATATTGTTTTTGTCGCCATGAAGGAAAATACAGAATCGGAAATTACAAAGGCAAAAAAAGCAGCTATAAAAATATTTTCAGAAACATATAAAGAGGTAAAAAATGACAAGTTTTTAAATTCTAATCGTACGCTTAATCGTCTTTTAATTGAAGATAAAGAACAGGTGTTTTATTTTAAGCCGAATAAAAAAGGATGCTACGCAGTATTTACTCAACATGGCCCTGATGAGTTTAATATGGTATTTGAAATGAGTGGAGAAAACATCAACGCACAAAAACCATTAATTGGCATTAAGAAACACATTATTCCAACTTCTATTGAAAATTTAAAAATGATAAATCCGAATCAGGTTAATCCGATTAAAGCCATAGAATATGCTCATAGCCACGAACATGATAATACAGTTACTTCAGTTGGCATTGAAGATGATAGCGCACTTAGTATTCAAAAAGTGAATGAATGGATTTCTTACTTACTTCAAAATAGAGGAACAGACATATTCAGGATGAAAGGCATTATGCACATTGACGGGAACGATGAACGGTTTGTATTTCAGGGCGTACACATGTTATTTGATGGTAAAGCGGATAGAAAATGGAAGCCCGATGAAAGAAGAAGAAATCAAATAATCTTTATTGGTAAAAATCTTAATCGTGAAGAACTTTTAAGCGGATTCAAAAAATGTATAGTTAAAAAACAATTAAACTTTGCCTAAATGATAGACCATTTACAAATTAATAAAACAGCTGAATCACAAAACGAATATGAGTTGTGGCGAACACAACTTAATGATTATATTATTGGTATAGGATGGAACTTTACGAACGAGTATGTAGTAGTTGCATCTTCTTGTGGTATTCTCACTTGTTTTATTGCGGATAATTATTTCAATCAATTTGAAGTAAAAGCGCATCAAAATGGATTGATGTGTTTGGCTGTTTCTCCAATTGAAAATAAAGCAGTTACTACTGGACAAGATGGATTAATAAAATTATGGGATATACAATCAGGGGAATTGCTTAAAGAAATCCAATCCGAAAATGTGTGGGTAGAGCAAGCGATATGGTCGCCCGATGGAAAATATTTTGCAACTGCGTCAGGAAGTATCGTGACAATTTTCAATAGTAATGGAGATGAAATTCAAGAATTTGAGGAACATGAAAGTACTGTTTCGGGGATTGCATGGCATCAGAACAGTAAATCATTTGCCTCAGCTTGTTATGGTGGGGTTCGTTTATTTGAATTGAAACAAGACGAACCAATTGAATTTTTAGAATGGAAAAACTCTATGCACTCCTTATCATGGAGCCCTGATGGTAAATTTATTGGCTGTGGTACACAAGATTCAAGAGTGCATTTTTTTCCATTGCCATACAATGATGGCTCTGATTTTGAAATGAACGGATACAGAGGGAAAGTAAAAATATTGGATTGGACAAATGATTCCAACTATTTTCTTACTAACTGTTGGGATGAAATGGTGGTATGGAAGTTTGCAGGTATTGCACCTCAAGGACAAGTTCCAATAACTCTAAGCGGACACATGGGGAAAATAACTCAAGCTAAATTTCAAAACAAAAATAGTTTTTTAGTATCGGGAGATGAGCTTGGTTTAGTTCTTTTTTACGATGTGGAAATAGGGAAAGAATTTATTACAGGAATAAAATTAAGAAATTCTGTGAGTAAAATATGTTGGTCAAATGATGATAGTCTATTGGCGATTGGAACATCTCATGGCGAATTAATAATTATGGAATCACCTGCTTAAAAACATAACAATGAAAAAATCGAAAATTATGTTAATGATAATTACAGTCATACTTGCAATTACTGCTTGTAATCATGTTAAAGAAGAGAAAAGGGTTCTAATTAAGGGCGTAAATGATTCATTACTTGTAATTGATATTCCTAAAGCATCCTGTGAAAATTGCCAAAAAGTTATAGAAGGTGGCTTACAAAATGAAAAAGGAATCAAGCAATCGTTACTTAATTTGAATACAAAAAAAGTTTCTATTGTTTACGACCCAACTATTACATCGCCTCAATTAATTAAAACAACTGTAACGCAATTAACATATAAAATGCCTTGTAAATAAAACACACTAATGAAACAACCAACACTCAAAAGTATATTTTTTTCGTTTTTCGATGTACTTGGATTTTCTACATCAACGCTCTGTGCTATACATTGTGCGCTACTTCCATTTATCCTAAGTTTTTTACCTCTGATTGGAATGGAGTTGTTAAGCGACCCACTATTTGAGTGGATAATGCTTATTAGTAGCATTACTTTAGCATTAACTTCTTTTTTAATCGGGTATTACAAACACCATCACGATAGTGAAGCCCTTTCAATAATGCTCATTGCATTTATTTTTTTTGTATTAGGATACCCTCGTGATTTTCCTGCACTATTAAATGAAATTTCTCTTCCAATTGGAGGTATAATTATGGCGTATGCCCATTACCGAAATTGGAAATTATGTAAAGAAAAAGATTGTCAAAAATGTAAATAATATGGAAACGGAAACCTTAAAAACATCGTGTTCACATACACATCACGAACACAATCATTGCCATACACACCAGCATGATATACATGAAACAAAAACAAAAATAGTTGTGTTTATTAGTGCATTAGCAATGATTGCTGAAATTCTGTTTGGATTCATTACCAACTCGATGGCATTATTATCTGATGGTTGGCACATGGCATCTCATGTTCTTGCAATAGGGCTAACTTGGTTTGCCTATGTGTATTGCAGAAAAAACAGAACGAACGCAAAGTTTAAAAACGGGACGAGTAAAATACTTTCATTGTCAGGTTACACAAGCGGATTGCTGTTAATGGTAATTGCACTATGGATGGCTTTTGAATGTGTTATTAGAGTTTTTTCTACTGAAACTATTTTGTACAATGATGCCATACTGGTTGCAATTATTGGTTTGGGTGTAAATATTATATGTGCAATGGTTCTTCATAGCAAACACCACAATGAAGATGATAACATAAAAGCAGCTTATTTGCACGTTTTGTCTGATGCACTAACAAGTGTACTTGCTATTGTCGCACTTTTTTTAGGGAAACAATTTAATCTCAATTGGCTTGATGCAGTAGGTGGAATGATTGGCTCCCTTGTTATTTTAAAATGGTCATATAGTTTAATAAAACAATCTGGAGAAAAATTATTGGATTATCAGCATGAATAAAATTATATACATATTTTTTTTATTACTATTTGCAACAAACTTACAGGGGCAAAATGATACCTGCAAAAGTAGTTTGTTAGGTAAAATAATTGATGAACATGATAAATCTCCGCTTGAGTTTGCTACAATTTATATTGTTGAATTAAATAAAGGAACATCTTCTGATAGTAAGGGATTTTATAAAATGGAGAATATTTGTAATGGGAACTACACGATTAAAATTTCACACGTTGGATGTACGCCAATTGAAACAAAAATAATTGTAAAGGGAAAAACAAATAAAAATTTTTATCCCGAACATCATACTGAAATTTTAAAAGATGTGGAGATAACCTCTAAAAAATCCATTGAGCAAACGACACAAACAAAAAATGATGTTTCTGAGGAAAAATTAAATCAATCAAAAGGTCAATCACTTGGCGATGCTTTAAAAAACATTGTGGGAGTTAATTCGCTCAATACTGGAAACTCTATTTCAAAACCAATCATACATGGAATGCACAGCAACCGCATCCTTATTCTAAATAATGGAATAAGACAAGAAGGGCAACAATGGGGAGTAGAACACGCACCTGAAATAGATCCATTTATTGCAAATACACTATCAGTTATTAAAGGGGCGAATAGCGTAAAATATGGTTCTGATGCTATTGCAGGGGTTGTAATTGTTGAAAGCAAACCATTGAGAGATTCGGCAGGAATTGGAGGAGAAGTGAATATTGTTGGAATGAGTAATGGAAAAGGAGGAACTGCATCGGCATACTTAGAAGGAAATTTTAATAAAATAAAAGCATTTTCTTGGAGAGTACAAGGCACATTAAAACAAAGTGGTAATATCTCTGCTCCTAAATATATTTTAATTAATACAGGATTAAAAGAATATAATTTTTCTTATGCCCTTGGTTGGAAAAAGGAAAAATACGGAACAGAAATATTTTACAGTCAATTTAACACAACATTTGGCATTTTTGGTGCATCACATATTGGAAATATTACCGATTTAAAAACTGCTTTTGCCAGTCCTGTTCCTTTGGAAACAGGAGCTTTTACTTATGATATTGGCAGACCACGTCAGCATACGGAGCATGAACTATTCAAATTAAAATCATTTATTAAAACAGGTGATGTAGGAAAACTATCTCTAATCTATGCCAGACAGTATAATTTACGCTATGAATATGATAAACACACTCCTTTAAACGATTCTCTAAAGGCATTAAATAGACCTGACCTCAAATTTGAGATTACATCACATACCGCAGATTTAATTTGGGAACACAATCGAATTAAACAAGTTACAGGAAGTATCGGTATAAGTGGGATTACACAAGGGAACACTTATGAAGGCAGGGCATTAATTCCAAATTTTAGAAATTATAGTGGGGGAATATTTTGGATTGAGCGATGGAGGAAAAATAGATTTGAATTGGAGGGAGGAGTACGCTATGATTACAAATGGATGCAAATATTCAAATACCAATATGTAGGAAATGCTACATACGAATTAATTACTCCAATACATAAATTTGAAAATGTAAGCGGAAACTTAGGGGCTATATTTAAAAAAGATTCAACGCTAAATTTTTCATTTAATTTAGGTACTGCTTGGCGTTCGCCTTCAGCTAATGAATTATATAGTTTTGGTTTACATCATGGGGCTGCTGCAATAGAATATGGCGACAATACCCTACAATTAGAAAAAACCTACAATGCAATTTTTTCAGTTCGCTATGCGCCAATAAAAAAACTACACTTTGAAATTTCCCCATACTATCATTATATAAGTAATTTCATTTATCGCCAACCTGCATCAGCTCCAGTTGTTACTATTCATGGCGCTTTTCCTGCATTTTATTACAAACAAACTGATGCCATTTTAAAAGGGTGTGATTTTTATCTCAATTATAAAATAAATAAATCGTTTGAATTTACAAGCAAAGCATCACTACTTAGAGCATGGAATCAAAGCGAAAATAATTGGCTAATTATGATGCCTTCTGATAGGTATGAATCAGAGGTAACGTATAGATTTAAAAAATATAAAAAAATAAGCTCATCCTATTTATCCGCTTCAATTCTTTATGTTACTAAACAATGGCGAGTACCTGATAATAGTGATTTTGTTCCACCTCCAAATGAATACTACACGGTTAATTTGCACGCTTCCTGCTCCATAAAAATTAGAAATCAAAATTTAGAGTTAGGTATAAGTGTATTTAATCTCCTAAATGCAACATACAGAGATTACCTCGATAGGTTCCGATATTTTACTGATGCAATGGGAAGAAACATTACGTTCAGAGTGAAAGTGCCATTTAACATAGGATTTAAAAGTAAATCAATAAATAATAACAATTAATATAAACCAAAAAACAGAAACAATGAAGAAAAAAACAATCAAATTATTGTTTGCAACTCTTGCAGTAGCAACAATATGGACAGGGTGTAAAAAAGACAAAGACCTCGTTCCTTTACCACAGCCAGTTCAAAATGAACCCGAAGTATTTACAACAATGAAATTAATCTTTGTTGATTCATCCAACACTTCAAATATTAAATATGCAACCTTCCGTGACCCTGATGGCGATGGAGGTGCAGGATATGATATTTTTGATACCATTAAATTAGAACCTAACAAGACATGGATAACAACCGTTTTATTATTAAACGAAATAGCAACTCCTATTGATACCGTTTCTAATGAAGTGCTTGAAGAAGGAGTGGATCACTTGTTTTGTTTTACTCCAACAGGCTCAAGTGCAACGGTAATAAAAACTGATTTAGATGCTAATAATCGACCTATTGGCTTACAATCAAAATGGAGAACTACTTCAACAGGATTGGGAACAATGCAAGTTGAGCTTAGGCATCAACCAGGTGTAAAGGATGGAACATGTTCTCCCGGTGTAACAGATATAAGCATAGATTTTATAACCAAAATTCAATAACGCCTTAAAAACTATACAAATGAAAAAAATAATATTATTAGCAAGCGTTATCTTAACAGTAGCCCTTGTATTTACGGCATGTAATAAAACAAAAATATACGCTAATCGACTTGATGGAGGAGATTGGAAAGTTACGGAGCTTTCTGTTGATGGAACAAATGAAGCGGAATTACCGAAGTGGACAATTGGAGATTGTGATGCGTATAAAGAATCTTGCACAGGAGATTGGAAAAACGACCACAATCATACTGCAAAATTTGCATGGCAGTTTCGTGAGAAAGGGAAAAAATTTGAAATCTCAAATCAATCTAAAGTTGAAGATGTTACAGCAGGATTAACTGGTGATATGTTCTTTCATGCTGAAGAGTTAGCTGACCAATGCGTAAATTTTAGCGGAACTTATGAAGTTGTTGAACATAAACGGAAAATGATGGAGTTTAAAAGCACAACAACAATAGGGTTTTCAGGGAAAACGGTAATTATTAAAATAGAAAAAGAATAAGTCGGATAAAGAAAGGATTGTATTAGTTGAACAATCTCTAATCTGATTTATACCCTGCCGCTTTTCTTCCAAAAGGAAGTTTTCACGGCGGGGTTTTTTAAAAATTAACACTCATTATCAGTA
>CAZQIC010000152.1:0-10549 GCA_964593555.1 uncultured Bacteroidia bacterium
ATCAATTAGTTATATCGTTATTTATTAACAATTTGATTTTTAGAACTCCCCTAAAGACATATACTGTCGCGCTGGAACAAAAAAATAAAGAGACTGAACAGTTCGCTTATATTGCTTCACACGATTTACAAGAACCCTTAAGAACCATAACCAATTATATTGGTTTATTTAGCGCTGATTATAAAGGGAAGCTGGATAAGGAAGCAGATGTTTATATAAATTTTATAAATAAGGCGGCAGGCCGCATGCAGACTCTTATCGTTGATTTACTGGAATACACAAGAATTGAAAATGACAGGGAGCGCGCCGAAGTTGATCTTAATGTATTAGTAGATGAAATTTTAAAGGACATTGAAAAGACGATCACGGAAAATAACGCTGTTATCAAATTTGAAAAACTGCCCGTACTAACGGGCTATTTTTCGAGGTTAAAATCGCTTTTCCAAAACCTGATCAGTAACGCTATTAAGTTTAGAAAGAGTGATGTTGCACCAATTGTTATAATTACTGCAAAAGACATGGATAAAGATTGGCTCTTTGAAATAAAAGATAATGGGATTGGGATAGAGAAGGATTATTTTGAAAAAATATTTAAACTTTTCCAAAGACTTCACGCGAAAAAAGAATATGGCGGAACCGGAATAGGCCTGGCGCATTGTAAAAAAATTGTAGAATTGAGAGGAGGCAAAATTTGGGTCGAATCCGAATTTGGCAAAGGAAGCTCCTTCTTTTTCACTTTACCTAAAAAAATTGTAATATGAAATAGCCATAATCCTAAACGGTATACAAACGGGGAATGAAACATATGGCGTATTCCCTGCCCGATGGCAGGCGGGCATGTGACAATAAAAACAAAAACATATATACATGAAAAAGAAACTAAATTGCATTTTGCTGGTTGATGATAATGAAGAAGACAATTACTTTCATAAGATCATTATAAATCAAATGGAGATTACGAACTCCATTCAATTTGCTTATAATGGTTTAGAAGCATTGGAATTTCTTAAAAAAGAAAACCAGGTTATACCTGAACTTATATTTTTGGATATTAATATGCCAAAAATGAATGGATGGGAGTTCCTGGAAGAGTATAAGCATTTGAACCCAGCTCAAAAAGCAAGGATAACCATTGTGTTGTTAACTACATCAGGAAATCCTGATGATATAAGAAAAGCAAAGGAAATAGAAGATGTAATAGGTTATAAAACAAAGCCATTATCCGAGGAAATGCTCACTGAAATTTTAACCACTTATTTTCCGGATTATATCTAGTGAACTCAATGCCGGAAAAAATAAAAATACTTTTAATTGAAGATGTACCTGAAGATATTGCATTTGTAAAAATTCAGTTGAATAAATCTTTTGGCGACGCTTATACTTGTCAAGTATGTGATTACTTCTCAAAAAGCAATACAGTTATTAAAGATTGAGTCGTGTTTCTAATTCCTAATACCGTCTTTGTGGTGTTTACGCCGTATATTTTATAGATTAACTTAAAATCATTTCATAAGTTTATGTTCTAATGAGATGTATTTTATTTTTTCTGCTTCTATGTATTATTTTTTCCTGCGATCATAAGCCGCAGGAAACTCCCATATACAGGCCTTTGGCGGATAGTGTTTTTTGGAGGGAAAAATCGGATAACGTAACTGCTGCTAAGCCCGCACCTAAAGTTTTATGTGCTCTCGAAATTAAATTGATGGATATGGGATTGGTAGATGTTCGTTCCCTGGATTCAATGATCCGGGTCGACCTGCGGTATTCATCAACAAATAATTTCTTTGGAGCTGATGTGTATGGAAATCTGGAAGACGCTTACCTGCAGCCTGATGTGGCGGAAAAACTAATCAGCGCCCAGGAGTTATTACACAAAAGCCATTCCGGATATAATTTGTATATCTATGATGCAGCCCGGCCGATGTTTGTACAGCAAATCATGTGGGATACAGTGAAGATCCCTATAAAAGAAAAGACAAAATATTTATCTAATCCTAAAAAGGGTTCATTGCATAATTATGGCGCTGCTGTTGATATTACTATTTGTGATTCATTGGGAAAACCATTGGATATGGGAACCGATTTTGATTATTTTGGTGAGCTAGCTTATCCTTCAAAGGAACAAATAATGTTGCGTAACGGATCATTGACGAATGAGCAAATTGCTAACAGAATTTTATTGCGATCTGTTATGAGTGGTGCAGGCTTTTTCAATATTCAAACAGAGTGGTGGCACTTTAATTCCTGCAATCGTTATGAAGCCGAATTGAAATATAAAAGAATTGAATGAATCAAATCTCCGGTTCGGGAGGATTTTTCATAAGAAAGGTAGCACTGGCGAATGACATAAATGTTCCGGCTATCAGGTTCAATAAAATTGTTGATGTGGCAACACGAAAAGGTGTATATACGTCTTCACTTAGTACTTTTGTTTTTTCCTCTATTTCGGCAGCCGGCATTTTTTCCGCTTCCATGCCCATCCTGTTCCGTTCTATGGAATGATTGATGTATTCAACGTTTACATATTTCAGAAATAAAAATGTAAATAACCCGATAATAAGTGCAGACATTAATGTAACTCCAAGTCCGGTTTTCATAGCTTGTTTTAATGATAGGTAGCCATCAAAAATAGTTGAGCGCGCATGCCTGATAGCAAAAAATATAGTGATAAAAAGAATGACGATCCCAGATATGCCAACAAAAAGAGCGGAAGCATTGTTGAACTGATTTCCGGAGTAATAGATCCACACCTTAGCGGCGATGGATACCGCAGCAGGAATAAACCCGAATGTAAGAAGTGTTTTTTTCAAGCCTTATCCATTCATTGAGATCAGGAATTCCTCATTGGTTTGAGTATTCTTGATTCTGTCTCTCATAAATTCCATTGCTTCCAATGGTGTCATATCTGCAAGGTGATTACGCAATATCCAGATTCTCTTTAAGGTCTCCTTATCAACCAACAGATCTTCTCTACGCGTACTTGAAGCGACAATATCAATTGCAGGGTATAGACGCTTGTTTGCTATTTTTCTGTCTAACTGCAATTCACTGTTACCGGTTCCTTTAAACTCTTCAAAAATTACCTCGTCCATTTTAGATCCGGTCTCTGTAAGTGCAGTAGCAAGTATTGTGAGCGATCCGCCATTTTCAATTTTACGAGCTGCTCCAAAGAAACGCTTAGGTTTGTGAAGTGCATTTGCATCCACACCACCCGACAATACTTTACCTGATGCTGGAGAAACAGTATTATATGCACGTGCAAGACGTGTAATAGAGTCAAGCAATATTACCACATCATGTCCGCATTCCACCATACGTTTTGCTTTTTCCAAAACAATATTGGCGATCTTAACGTGTCTTTCTGCAGGCTCATCAAAGGTTGAGGAAACAACTTCAGCTTTTACGCTTCTTGCCATATCTGTAACCTCTTCAGGCCGCTCATCAATAAGTAATATAATCAAATAAACCTCGGGGTGATTAAATGCGATCGCGTTTGCTATCTCTTTTAATAAAACTGTTTTACCGGTTTTAGGTTGTGCAACGATCAATCCTCTTTGACCTTTTCCAAGCGGAGTAAATAGGTCAACGATACGGGTTGACAAACTGCTTTGCGGATGCCCGTTCAATTTAAATTTCTCAAAAGGGAATAGGGGAGTAAGGTAATCGAATGGAACCCTGTCGCGTACATAAGCAGGATCTCTTCCATTTATTTTCTCCACCTTAATCAAAGGGAAATATTTTTCTCCCTCTTTAGGCGGGCGAACGCTACCATTAACCGTATCGCCTGTTTTTAATCCGAATAATTTTATTTGTGATTGAGAAACATAAACATCATCAGGAGAATTTAAATAATTGTAATCAGAAGAACGAAGAAAACCATATCCATCAGGCATTATCTCTAATACACCTTCGCTGTTTATAATACCATCAAAGTTGTACATGTCCGACTGTCTTCTCTCGAAAGGTCTGCTAGGAAAATCTCTGTTCCTGTTATCTATATTTCCCTGATCTCCTCTGTTAGAATTATCAACAGGATTTGCAGGTGCAATAGTTGGTTCGGCCGGTGTGCTGGCTACGAAGTTATTTTCCGGTGCTTTTTCAATAACCGATTCAGGTTCTGTATTTAATTTCTCGATATCGTGCTCGGCATTTTCAGTTTTACCTTTTTTGGATTTTGATGATTTTTCATCTCCACCTTTTGTTTTGCCTGGATTAATGGCCTGGTAATCTAATATTTTATAAATAAGTTCTTGTTTTTTTAACGAGTCATGCTTAGGTATGTTCAAATCCTTGGCGATCTCTCTAAGGTCATTAACCAGTTTACTGTTTAGTTCAATTATATCATACATAGAAGAGAAAATTTAAAAAATTAATGGAGGGTTTGTTATGAGAAGAGTAAATAAATTTTTTTATCTAAAATCAGCAGGACCGGTCTATTCTTAATCGACAATTTATTGTTTTGATTGATTAGTTATATTACAAGATATTGTAACAAACGAAACTATACGACAATGATATAAATAAATATTTGATCTGCAAAATCCATATAAAGAATTATCTGGGACCTAATTCTATCACCTCAAGGTCTTTTATGTCAGTTTTGTCTATTTTAAAACGCAAAAGCGTTTTTACTTTGTGGAAACCATGATTACCGGCGGCACCCGGATTCATATACAGTGTATTATATTTTTTATCGAAAGCGACTTTAAGGATATGAGAATGCCCGCAGATGAATAGTTGTGGTTTTGTTTCATTTATAATTTCCCTCACATTGGGTGCATAACTGCCCATGGGCCCACCAATATGGGTGATAAATACACTAACTTCCTCTATGGTAAAACTTAAATGTTCTTTAAACTCTTTACGTAGAGGCGTGCCATCTATATTGCCGTAAACAGCCCTTAATGGCTTAATGGAGGCAAGCTTATCTGTAACCGCAGGGGCCCCTATATCACCGGCATGCCATATCTCGTCGCAGGTATCAAGGTACTTGAAAATTTTAGGATCAAGAAAACCATGGGTATCAGACAAAAGTCCAATAGTTATCATGAATTAAAGGTAACGAAAGTTGTGTGAAATACTACCGGGTAAGTTTAACGGTACCTCTTTTCAACTCAGTTTTATCTTCGGAGTTGATGTATTTTATTGTATAGAAATAATCACCTGCAGGTGCATCAGAACCATCTGATAATCTTCCATCCCAGGAATCGTTTGGCATGTACCATTGGTAAATAATTTTACCTGTTTTGTCAAGTATAGTACCTTCAATTGTTTTAACACTTTCTAGTTTTACCTCAAACCGGTCATTAATACCATCATAGTTAGGAGTAATAATATTGGGGATCGAGACAGATGTTTTAGCCGTTGCCTTTACAATTATATAATCTGTAGATACTCTGCCTTTAATGTCTTTTACAGAAAGAGTAACTCTATATTCTCCGGCCCTGTCAAATGTTCTTTGTGGAGAAGGGTATTTCGTGATCTCTTTTCCATCACCAAAATCCCATTCATATAAAACACCGCTTCCTCCATTTGAAAAGTTTATGGTCAATGGTACATCTCCGGTTAGTCTATCCACATTGATGTTGGCATTTGCCGGCTGGTAACTGTTAGCAGCATCCGATTCGATGTTTTTATTTTCTGGTGTTCTGTTTTCAGTTCTTTCAACTACAGGCTCGTTTTTGTATACATCTTTTTGAACAGGTACAACAGTTGGCTCAGTGCCATTATTCTGAACAGTAGTATTGTTTTCAGAATTGTTGTTTGATTCTTCAGATGAGCCGGGAGACACTGAATTATCTTTTTTGTTTTCGGAAATAGTTGTTACAGCAGAATTTTTTTCAACCTGGGTTTGTTGACCTTGGGTTTCAGGTGATTCGATCGTTGTTAACTCTTTATTATCCGCAACAGTATCTTTAGTAGTAGAATTGAAAATAAAATAACCACCCGCTACACCACCAACAACAGCGGCAGCAGCTAAAAATTTAAATAAGCCTTTTGATCCTGTACTTTTTCCTGTAGTTGCAGCCGGTTTAATTCCCGATTGAATATTAGCCCAGGCATTTGCAGGCGCATCTGCTTCAAAACCGTCAAAGGTTTCTTTCAAAAGGTCCTCAAAATTTCCAAATTCGTTTTTCATTCTGCTATTTTACTTTCTACTTTGATCATCTTTTGTATATACGTCCTTGCTCTTGAATATTGCGACTTGGACGTATTCTCAGATATATCTAGTTGTTCTCCAATTTCTTTGTGTGTGTATCCTTCAATAGCATAAAGATTAAATATTGTCTTGTATCCTAATGGTAGCGTTTGTATTAACTTTAACAAACTTCGTGCCTCCATCGATTCAACTATGTAATCATTATGCTCAAGCTGGTAACTAACATTATCTAAATCTACGTTTTGTCTTTCTTTTTTTGTTTTTCTATAATTCTCTAACGCTGTATTCACCATTATTCTTCTTACCCATCCTTCCAGCGACCCTTCTTTTTTAAACTTTGAAAGGTTATTAAAAACTTTAATAAACCCGTCCTGCAATATGTCCTGTGCTTCTTCAGCGCTGTTAGCGTATCGTAAACACACCCCCATCATTTTCCTTGAAAACCGTTCGTACAGCTGCTTTTGTGCTATCGGGCTATTGCTTAAACAAGCTTCCAAAAGTTGCTCTTCGGCAATATTCTTCTCCATTTTATAGATGCAGTGCCTTTTAACTACGTTGCACGGATAGTAAAAATAAGATTATTTATTCATGGTTTCATAGGGATTATATAACAAAGACGAGGAATATGCTCTAATGGTTGCATATAGTATGTTTTTATCTAAAAAAGCCCTTAATTCGACAAAAAACAGGGTTGCTTAACCATTATTTTGATTACCTTGAAGGGGTGAAAAGTATAATTATAATAGGGGGCGGGGCATCAGGGTACTTTACAGCTTCAAATATTAATTACGGAAACGCAAGTATAACCATACTTGAAAAGAGTTCTAAAATATTGAGCAAAGTGCGAATTTCGGGCGGTGGAAGATGTAATGTTACCCACAATTGTTTTGATAATAATATCCTTTCTGAGAGTTATCCTCGAGGCAGCCGTGAGTTGAAAAGTGTATTTAGCAGATTTAATGTTAATGATTGTATTGAATGGTTTGAATCGAAAGGAGTAAGATTAAAAACTGAAGAGGATGGAAGAATGTTCCCTGTAACAGATGATTCATTTAGTATTGTTAACTGTTTGATAAATGAAGCGGATAAGAAAAAAGTCGCTCTAAAATATAATGCTGAGGTGCTTGATATTGTCCGGAACAAGTCACGTTTCGAAATTTATTTGCGATCGGATGAAAAGGTCATTGCCGACTATGTTATTGTTGCAGCAGGAGGCTCTCCAAAAATTACGGGCTACGATTTTTTAAAAACACTGGGGATAGTGATCATTCCACCGGTACCATCCTTGTTCACTTTTAATTTACCACGTAACAAGATCACCGAATTGATGGGGCTTTCTGTTGCAGCTGCAAAGGTTACCGTGTTAAATACAAAGCTAGAGGAAAAAGGGCCGTTACTTATTACGCATTGGGGATTAAGCGGGCCTGTCGTTCTAAGGCTATCGGCATGGGGAGCAAAGCAATTGAGCGAATTAAATTATGATTTTAAAATATCCGTTTCATGGCTGGGAATAAACAGGGCGGAGGCGGAAAGTGAAATTCACCAGCTAGCACAAAATAAAAAACAGCTGGTAGTAAATAGTATGTTAACCGGTATTCCCCAGCGATTATGGAAATACCTGGTACAAAAGGCCGGGATTGGAAACGATATACAATGGGCTAACCTCACTAATAAATCCAAGCAAGCGCTCGTGGAAATTATTGCAAATGATATTTATGATGTAAAAGGGAAAACAACTTTTAAAGAGGAGTTTGTTACCTGCGGGGGAGTGGATCTAAAAGAGGTGAACCTTAGTACAATGGAAAGTCATAAGCATCCGGGATTATATTTTACCGGAGAAGTATTAAATGTTGACGGAATTACCGGAGGATTCAATTTCCAGCATGCCTGGGCAAGCGCGTTTATAGCAGCAAAGTCAATTACCGAAAAAGAATTAGGATAATTTAACAATTAAGTGTTGTAACATTTAATGTTATAACTTATATTTGTACTGAAAAACAAATGAAGCGCAACCATTTTTTAAAAGCCATGGTGTTTCTTCCAGCCGTACTAAGCGTAAAAAGTATTTTCGCTTCATTAACTAAAAAAGAAGGTAATATGAAAACTATTATTCATCCTGCTGCTTCAAGAGGCTTTGCCAATCATGGCTGGCTCAAAGCATACCATTCATTTAGTTTCGCGAATTATTATAATCCTGATAAAATGCATTTTGGTTTGCTGCGAGTTTTAAATGATGATACTGTTGCGCCTGGTCAGGGCTTTGGTACGCATCCTCATGATAATATGGAAATTGTGACTATTCCACTGTCAGGTGTATTAGAGCATAAAGACAGCCTGGGCTCCATTGGTGTGATTAAAAAGGGAGAAGTACAAGTAATGTCTGCCGGTACCGGCGTTACACATAGCGAGTATAACAATTCTGATAAAGAAGAGGTGAAGTTATTGCAGACCTGGATATTTCCTAAGAAGAAAAATGTTAAGCCGCGCTACGATCAAAAAGTATTTGCTGAAGAGGGACGAAAAAATAAATTTCAAAAAATTGTTTCTCCTGATTCAAGTGACGGATCTTTGATGATTAACCAGGATGCCTATTATTTTTTAGGAAATTTTGAAAAAGGAATAAATACTTCCTATTCAATTAATAGTCCGGGCAATGGGGTTTATTTATTTGTAATGGAAGGTGCAATAGAAATTGATGGCAATAAACTCGGAAGGCGCGATGCTATTGGTATATGGGAGGCAGATAAATTTACAGTGAGTGTTTCTGAAAATGCAGAACTGTTGGTGATAGAAATGCCTATGAATTAAGCGCAAATTTTATCCAGACCAAAACATCAACTTTTCGGTCAGAGATCTTTTTTCCTTTTTTTCTTCATAATTAATTTTAAAGAAGTATGGATATTCAGATTCGTACTTCTTTTTATTTTTTTCTTTTGACTCCTTGATATTTATTTTTTTTTCCTGTTTTGAATAATTGCAAAGTCATTCTTTTTTTCATTGGTCATCAGTTGTATCGTATCTCCAGTATGGAAAATAGCTTTTGAATCGAAGCTATAAGTGAATCCTCCAAATTCCAGGGAAAGTAGTTTTATGTCATCAGCACTTTCGGTAGTAAATATAAACTCACAACTTGTGCCAGTAGAATCTAAATAAGCTTTGGAATCTTTTTTAAATTGTTTTCTTTTCTCTTCACTTAACTCATCGGCTCCCGCTGCGCAGACATATGGTGTACTGCATCCTGCTTTTATAATAATAATTGAATTTTGTATAGAATCGTTCGTGTTTGTTTGCTGCCCTATAGTACAAAATGAACAGAGGAATAATAACCCGAATATTGTAATTAGTTTCATTGATAAGCGAAAGGCAAGAAATATGCCAAAATAATTAATGGTTATTTATCTTTATCAGTTCCTCATAAAGTTCCTTCACCGGTAATCCCATTACATTAAAGTAAGAACCTTCAATCCTCTCAACTCCAACATATCCTATCCATTCCTGAGCACCATAAGCTCCGGCTTTATCATAAGGTTGATATGTGTTAACATAAAATTCTATTTCTTCATTTGAAAGTGTTTTAAAAAATACATCCGTACGGACATAAAATGATTTCATTTTATGTTTTGTCAGCAAACAAACTCCCGTGTATACTTCATGTTTTTTACCTGAAAGTAATTTTAGCATTTTTATAGCTTCATCCCTGGTTTCAGGTTTATTTAATACTTGGTTATCTACCCATACAATGGTGTCAGCTGTTATAACTATATTATCATTTGATAATTCATCAACAAACGCCTTAGCTTTCAGTTCGCACAAATAAATCGGTATCTCCTGTTGTTTAAGTTCTGCTGGAAAATCTTCGGGAACATCTTTTGTTTTTATTTCAAAATTTAATCCCAGCTCGTTGAGTAAAAATTGTCTGCGTGGTGATTTAGATGCAAGAATTATTTTTAATCCCGCTAATGGTTTAAAAACTTCTTTCGTCATTTTTTAAGTGAAGCTGAGGTAGATAATAACCGTATATAAAATTCCGAATAGCATGATCAGCTTTGTCACCAAAGAAGGCAGTTTAAATTGTTTAGGTTCTTTTGCTCGTATGAGTAAAATGGTAAGAATGAATAGAGGGAGTTGAACAGCGAATAATAAATAATTAATTGACAAGGATGCATCAAAGGCCAGCTGCGTGTATTGTACATACCCGATAGCACCCATGGTAAAAAGTATTAACAGGACCACGATAAATTTTGTTTTGGTTATACCAATACTGATCGGAAGTGTTTTGCACCCGTATTGTTCATCGCCTTCAACATCTTCAATGTCTTTTATTATTTCACGGATAAGGGTTGTTACAAAAGCGAAAAACGAAAATCCAAGAATGTAATTAAATATAAC
>CAZQIC010000153.1:0-10483 GCA_964593555.1 uncultured Bacteroidia bacterium
GTTCTCCGATTTTTAGTCAAATCTCTAAAAGTGAATTTTTAGAACCCACCTAAAAAAAGTTGTTTGTTGTTATTTAACGGTTGCTGAAAAAAAATAGCTAACAACAATTAACTGATAACCAATAACTATCTTTGCTCGACATTAGTTCATGAGCAAAATTAAACTCATTTTATTATCGTTTGTAAGCGGCTTATTGCTGGCCGCCTCCTGGCCGCATTTTGGCATTACCGCTATTATTTTTTTTGCATGGGTTCCTCTATTAGCCGTTGAAGAATTTATCAGCGATCACAAAGCTGATTTTCCGGGAGCATTTCTTTTTATGTGCGCTTACATTACTTTTTTTACCTGGAATGTTTTAACCACCTGGTGGATATGGAATGCCTCCGGCGGCGGCGCTGCAATGGCAATACTGGCCAATGCACTTTTAATGGCAACTATATTTTATATTTTTCACCTTGCTAAGCACAACATACAAAAACAATTTCCGGCTGTAAATAAAAATCTGCTTCGTCTTTTACTTATTGCATTCTGGATATCCTTCGAGTTCCTGCACCTGGATTGGGACCTCACCTACCCCTGGCTGACACTTGGAAATATTTTTTCAGAAACACATACGTGGATACAGTGGTATGAATACACCGGTGTTTTCGGAGGAAGTTTGTGGATACTCTTAGTGAATATCATTATTTACAATCTGCTGTTTGAGGTTGATCTTTCTGTTCAAAAAAAATATTTTGCTAACATTATCCCTGTCGTTCTGCTGATTATTGTGCCAATAATTATTTCATTGTTCATATATAATACTGTAGAAGATAAAGGAGAAACAAAAAATATAATTGCTGTGCAGCCCAATGTTGATCCTTATAATATGAAGTTTGATACACCAGCTGAAGATCAATTGAAACAAATGTTTCAACTCGCCACTACAAAAGTAAATTCGAACACCGATTATCTTATATTCCCTGAAACAGCTATTCCGGAAGGTATGTGGGAAGATGAATTGGAAAAAGAGCCCAGCTTATTAATAATAAAAGATTTTCTGAAACAATTTCCTAAATTAAAAATTATCACCGGCGCTACTACCCGGAAAGAATATCGTGCTGATGAAAAAGGTTCCGCAACCGCGCGCAAGTTTAAAGATAGTGATGGGTCTTATGATGAATACAACACCGCTCTTCAACTTGACAGCAGCGGCAATATTCAGGTCTATCACAAATCGAAACTTGTTCCGGGCGTTGAGAAAATGCCCTTCCCCTCGGTTTTTAAATACATAGAAAAATTCGCAATAGATCTTGGCGGCACAGGAGGAAGTTTAGGAGTACAGGATGAAAGATCTGTTTTAAATTCTTTAAACGACAATACAAAAATTGCACCCGTGATCTGTTATGAATCTATTTACGGTGAATACGTTGGCGATTACATAAACAATGGAGCCAATGCAATTTTTATTATCACCAATGATGGATGGTGGGGCGATACGCCGGGCTACAAGCAACATTTGCGTTATGGAAGATTAAGAGCAATTGAAACCAGAAAAAGTATTGCGCGTTCTGCCAATACAGGAATATCATGTTTCATTGATCAGCGCGGCGATATTTCACAGGCAACAAATTGGTGGGAACCCGCGGTAATTGAGGGCGAAATAAAAGTAAACGACTACAAAACTTTTTATACTATACATGGAGATTATATAGCAAGGTTTTTGTTTGCTGTAAGTATTATCGCTATAGCCGCTGCATTAATATCAAAGATTCTTTTTAAACTTAAAAAGATTTAATAGCACGCGGATACCGCTGATTATCATGATTTATTATGATTAAATCCGCACAAATCATAACCATCATAAAAATCCGTGTTCTATCAAGACATTAAAGTGGTTAAAAAATAGTAAATTCGTATAGAGTAAAATACACACTTGATTATGGAAAAATTTGATGTTACCGTAATAGGCTCCGGCCCCGGAGGTTATGTTGCAGCAATACGTTGTGCACAACTTGGATTTAAAACAGCCATCATAGAAAAATACAATACACTGGGAGGCACTTGTCTCAACGTGGGTTGTATTCCTTCAAAGGCAATGCTTGATTCATCAGAACATTTTCATAATGCAACGCATAATTTTAAAGAGCATGGGATTGATATAAAAGAGGTAAGTCCAAACCTTGCGCAAATGATCAAGCGTAAAAATGATGTAGTGAAGCAGACATGTGATGGAATAAATTACCTGATGAAAAAACACAAGATCACTGTCTTTACGGGACACGGATCATTTGTAAATAAAAATATCATTGAAATTAGCGGCGATAAAAAAACTCAGATCGAATCTGCTAAAACAATTATTGCAACAGGTTCTAAACCATCTTCATTGCCAGGCATTAATATTGACAAAAAGAGAATTATAACTTCTACCGAGGCACTTACGCTTACAGAAATTCCAAAACACATGATTATCATTGGTGGTGGTGTAATTGGACTTGAACTTGGATCTGTATACGCTCGATTAGGATCTAAAATTTCTGTGGTTGAATTTACCGATGGCCTTATAAGCACCATGGATAAAGGGCTTGGAAAGGAATTGCAAAAAGTACTGAAGAAAATTGGCTTTGAATATTATTTTAAACACAAAGTAACCGGCGTTAGCAACAATGGAAAAGAAGTAACTGTAAGTGCCGATAATGATAAAGGCGAAAAAGTTTCCTTCACCGGAGATTATTGTTTAGTAGCCGTTGGCCGCAGACCTTATACAGATAATTTAGGATTGGATAAAGCAGGAGTTAAGGTTGATAATAGAGGGAAAATTGAAACCGATGATCATTTACAAACCAATGTTCCGGGTATTTACGCTATAGGCGATGTGATCAAGGGCGCAATGCTTGCCCATAAAGCGGAAGAAGAAGGCGTGCTTGTCGCGGAGCAAATGGCAGGACAAAAACCACATATTAATTATAATCTTATTCCCGGCGTTGTGTATACGTGGCCGGAAGTTGCAGCTGTTGGATATACTGAAGAGCAATTAAAAGAAAAAGGAATAAAATATAAGGCGGGAAGTTTTCCATTTAAGGCCAGCGGAAGAGCACGTGCATCAATGGATACTGATGGTTTTATAAAAGTATTAGCCGACGAAGCAACCGATGAAATTTTAGGTGTACACATGATCGGCCCACGCGCTGCAGATATGATCGCAGAAGCAGTTGTTGCTATGGAATTCCGCGCAAGCGCAGAAGATATTGGAAGAATAAGCCATGCGCACCCAACATTTACCGAATCCTTGAAGGAAGCGGCGTTGGATGCGACTGGGAAAAGAGCGTTACATATATAGTTTAACGTTAGAATGTTCAAAGTTTGAGCTCAATGTTATTCGTACTGTTCCTTAGCAATACTCTTACTTCTTTACCGTTATCTTTGTAACGTAAATGAAAATCCTTCTCATCCGTTTTAGCTCCATTGGAGATATAGTCCTTACGTCACCTGTTATTCGCTGTATTAAGGAACAGGTTGCTAATGCAGAGATCCACATTATTACCAAAAAACAATTCGCATTTATTTTTCAAAATAATCCTTCCGTAACCAAAGTTTATGGCATCGATAAAAAAGTAAGTGAAGTATTGTCTTCGTTGAAAGAAGAAAAGTACGATCATATTATTGACCTTCATAATAACCTGAGGTCGATGCGGGTAAAACTCGCATTGGACGTTCCGGCGACTTCATTTAAAAAATTAACCTTAAAAAAATTACAGGCAGTTCGGCTTAAAATTAACCGTTTGCCGGAAGTGCATATTGTTGAACGTTATTTAGAGACGGCTAATGAATTGGGAGTAAAAAATGATGGTAAAGGATTGGAGTATTTTATTCCTGTAGCTGATGAAGTAAAAATTGAAACACTACCAACAATGCATCAATCGGGCTACATCGCATTTGTAATTGGAGCAAAATATTTTACTAAACGATTGCCCATTGAAAAAATAATTTCAATCTGCAAAAAAATTAATTCCCCAATTGTTTTATTGGGCGGGCCGGAAGACAAAAGCAATGGAGAACAAATTGCAGCTGCGGTGGGGGATAAAATATTTAACGCTTGTGGAATATACAATCTCAATCAATCTGCATCATTGGTAAAAAATGCCGATAAAGTAATTACACATGATACGGGATTAATGCACATTGCAGCCGCATTTAAAAAACAAATTATTTCTGTATGGGGTAATACCATTCCTGAATTCGGAATGACTCCTTATCTCTCCCCACATTCAACTATAGTTGAGGTAAAAGGATTATCCTGCAGGCCGTGTTCCAAAATAGGCTACGATGCTTGTCCCAGGGGGCATTTTAAATGCATGCGGGAAATTGATGAAACAATTTTTGAAGGAATGTGAGATGTTCAACCCCTCCAGGGTTGACTGGTGGTGCTTCGCTTTTTATACTAATGTTGGACCACTTCGTGGTCTGAAGGCTGCAATTATATGAGGACTACTTCGTATCAAATAACGCTTTTAGCTCCGTTGCCTCATTTGGTTTCATTTTACCGGCAAGTATCAAACTCAATTGTCTTCTTCTTAATGCTCCGGCAAAACGGGATTTTTCCTCTGCTGTTTCAGGTTCTACCTGCGGTACAGGCAATGGTGATCCATTCTGATCAACAGCTACAAAGGTGTAAATAGCCTCATTGCATTTTGTTTTTTCTCCTGTAACGGCATCTTCTACATGCACATCAATAAAAACTTCCATGGCTGTACTAAACGAACGTGAAACTTTCGCTTCAATGGTAACAATACTTCCCAGCTTTATACTTTTATTAAAAGAAACATTGTTTACTGATGCTGTTACTACCACCCTCTTACAAAGGCGGTGAGCCGCAATAGCGGATGTGATATCCATCCAATGCAATAATCTTCCCCCGGCCAAATTACCCAAGGCATTGGTATCGTTGGGTAATACAAATTCTGAGGTAACCGCGTAAGTATCTTTTGGGGTCTTTGATTTCATTTTGAAAAAGCTTTACATAAAGATAAGTATAATAATTACCGTAAATTTGTATTGTCAATTAATCTTCAAACAAATGCTGATCCTTCTTTCGTTACACATTATTTTTATTGTTACCTGGTTCGCCGGGTTATTTTATATAGTACGTTTATTTATTTACCATCGTGAGGCGCAAGATATGCCTGAAGCGGAAAAAAAGATTTTATCAACCCAATACAAAATTATGCAGCGCAGGTTATGGTTCGGGATTACCTGGCCATCGGCCATAATAACTTTTATTCTCGGCCCCTGGCTTTGGCTTTGGTTTTTTCCTCAATATATAACACAGCCATTTTTTATTTTAAAACTTGCATTTGTTTTTGCATTGGCCCTGTATCATTTGCAATGCCATAGTATTTACAAACAAATGCAGCAGGATATTTTTAAAAAATCATCCTTCAGTTTACGTATATGGAACGAGGTGGCCAGTATATTATTGGTCGCTATTGTTTTTCTAATTGTACTTAAACAAAATAACGAATATGTATGGTATGGAATTGGGTTATTTCTGTTAGCCGCTGCGCTATTCATCGGAATAAATATTTACAAGAAAAGCAGAGAAGGAAAAGAGTGATCGGTTGTTGGTTATCAGTTGTCCGTTATTTACCAATCTATTTCACACTGGGGCCTGATTGCCGATCACCGAATACTAATTACCAAGAATATAAATTGTTTGTTACTTTTTTAATACCCAGACCGCCGTTTCTTTGCTACGCAACTGAACCATCGCCCTTTCAGCTTCTTCCTTAGTGGCATAATCACCTACACTGACAATATTTAAACCATTTTCGTTCTGGCCAATGATATTAGCTGCGAGATTTTTTTCTTTCAATTGCTTAACAAAATTCGTTGCGTTGTCCGCAATTTTAAAACAGCCCGCTACTATATGATATGCTAATGATTTATTATTTCCGTTTGTATTTACAACAACATTTGTATTGTCTTGTTTTTCTACAACTTCTACCGTATCCTCCTTTAAACGAACTGCAATATTGCCGTCACCGAATTTTAAATTAACTACAGCAGATGCATTATTATTCAACGCAGATGTTGATGTTTCAAAATCTTCTTTTGTAAAAAAAGCGGCTTCGTTATTGACAATACTGGTTTCGGCATATATCGCCTTTTCCCTGCTACTAAAAGGATTCAGGTTAGAATAATTTACATTTTTCAACAGATCCGTTTTTAATGGTATCCAGACCATAGCGAATATAAATGGCAATGCAACTGCCATTGCAACATAACGCTTAACATTAATTTTTCTTTTTACAGGAACTGATTCCGGAATTACCCTGTTCTTAAATTCTTTTTCGATGCGCTCCACATGGCCGCCGCGTTTAATCGCAGGAGATTGGAAAGCAGTTAGACCAAAAGCATCTGTTAAATAATTTACAGATCTATCCGGTTCAAATTGAATATTACGCTCAACATTCAGGAACATATCCCCTACTTTTTCAATTTTAATTCGTTTTCCATTTCTTAATTGCGAATTAAAATCTTCTACATAATGATGAATAACTGTTGTGGCCTCATTATATGTTTTTTGTTCGGTATGTGCTATGTGATTAGCGAGCAGGCCATCGTTATTACGAAGGTTTTTATTGAATACAATATTTTTTGATGGCGGGTCGAAAGTGTGTTGTGTAGGATGAATTTTAGCCGGGGCATAATTAGCCACAAAACCACCAAAGTCGGGTACAATTACACAATCGTACCTGAACAAGAGATCACTGATATGTTTATCGATCTTTACCATTTAAGAAGAGACAAAAATACGAAAATTAGGAAGACGAAAATATGTGAAATTCCATCTAAAAAGCCAGTTTTTTCTCAGAGTATGCGTAATTTTTACTTACAGCTATTTTAAAAATTCACGAACCATTTCTTCTGCACCTTTAAATGCATCGTTAAGATTTTCATTTAACAATACTTTATCGAAATGCGCAGAAGTTTGTAACTCATGTGCGGCCTTGCCTATACGACGGGCTATACTTTCCGGAGTTTCCGTTTCTCTTTTCTTTAACCTGTCTTCCAGGTGTTGTATGGAGGGCGGCATAACAAAAACGGCCAGGGCTTTATTGCCAAATTTTTTCTTGAGGTTAAGTCCGCCGACAACGTCTACATCAAAAATAACATGTTTGCCCAATGCCCAGATGCGTTGTATTTCGGATTTAAGTGTTCCGTAAAAATGATCCTTATATACTTCTTCCCATTCTACAAATTCATCATTGGATATTTTTTTTTTGAATTCATCAACAGAGATAAAGTAATAATCAACTCCATTTTCCTCATCGCCTCTTATTGCGCGGCTGCAAGCCGAAACAGAAAACTGCAGCTCAGGAATACGACCAAGCAAATAATGCACGATGGTGGTTTTGCCGGCACCAGAGGGGGCAGAAAATATGATGAGTTTACCTTCCATTAACTACAAAGTTATATTTTTTTGCTTGCCTTTTCCTTAATGATTTTTGCAAAAGATTTTTTTGTGATCTTACTCTCTAGCCATGATATTACATCGAAATAATTTAGCGAGTGTGCTTCAAAGGGGTCTTTAATAATGATTTCCAATTGCAACTTTAATTTTTTGAACATGTTAATCTGTTGCTGATTGGTAACTGCCTTTTTTATTTCTTTTTTAATAAAATTTAAAATTGTTTCCTCTACCTTATAAAGTGTTCTTCTTTTTAACAAGTATCTGTAAGCCGATTTTACAGCGTATTCCAATAAATCTTCTTTCCCCAATTCATAACTAACGATAAGACTAAGAATACGCGCCCAGGAAAAATAATCATCTCTTAATTGCTTTGCTGCTTCCCCTGAAGTATTATTTATATCGTTCAATAATTTATTTGCTGCTGAAAACTTTTCGGCCATCAAATTCATAACCGCCATATAATAGTTAAGCACAATTATATTGCGAAAAGCAAGAGATGAATTACTCTTTAATTGTGCCATATCCAATTTAGACAACAACTGCATTCCCTTATCAACATTCCCTGTTAAACAGTAATAGTCAAGGGCATATACATTGCTTTTAAAAAACACCTCCGTTTTTTCCCTGCTTGTTCGTGCCTTTATTGATTGAATTTTTTCGAGGATCTCAAGCATACCTCCATATTCTTGCAATCGGCCTTTGGTATTGAAAAGCCTCTCCAATGAGTTTAAATACATTAGCTGACTACCGCTGCTTAATCCTTCTGAATTTTCGAACAGATTAACCATCCTAATCGCATACTCCTTTGCTTTAGGAAAGTCAAAATTTGCTATGCAATTAGAGTTATGGTAATTGTAATAGTGCAAGAGGGCTCGCTTTGAAAGTGCACTTTTTTCCGACTCATACAATTTTTTATTAAAACTTAGCACCTGCATTTTTCTATCGGGATTTCTAACCAAGCCCTTTTTGTTGGTAGACAGTGTTATTGCCGCCGACGAACTCATGTACTCTATATAATTTTTTTGCTTTTCAATTGTATCCGCCACTTTGGAAAATAACTGTACTAATGATTCTGGTGAGGTGTTTACAAAAGCTTGAGAGCGTAATACCCGTTCTTTCCAGAGTAAAAATTGAATTGTATGACCAAAGCTTTCATTCAATTCTGCAATTTGTAATCCCTTATCAATAAATTTTTCACACTGCGAATACAGTTCTCTATCGTATAGTATTTTTAATTGATGCAGCAAGTTATCCATCTCCGACTCATGATCATTGTTATATAAAGAAAGACTTTGTAGCAACAAGTGATGCAAATAACTTTTAGCCATTCGTAAATTGGTTACGAATTTTTCTTTTGCAAATTTTTTCTTGATCTGGTCTTCATTGTATTCCTTTTGCTTTTCAATTGCATCGAACAACAAAACAAATTTGCTATTTGATTTATGGCGAAGGGAAAATTTTTTGAAATATCCTTTTTCGTTTCGGCTCATCGATTTAATTAACCAGAAAACTTCGTCATTAATATTCATATCGAATTCTTCGTTTAATACATCAAATATGTAGTTTTTTTGGGACAAATGCAAACAAGATGAACATTTCAATTTCTTCGATCAAACGAATTAATGCTAAAACTGCTGTTACTTTTCGAAGGACTTTTGCGTCCAAGAATAAAACCTAAAACATGAAACCTCTAATATTAATTATTGCAAGTACTTTGATTTCTGCAAGCCTTATTGGGCAGAACAATTTTTTAAATAAAAATGTTGCCTTAAAACTTTATATAAATCAAACTGAGAGCTACAGCTTTAGTCCTTTTGCCATGCCAGTTGTTTCGGGAGCCATAATAATTCCCACTAAAGTTGGAAATTTTCACGAAGTAGAATTATCAGGCATTAAGCTAACAAACGATGAAACGTTTTCCATATACCGTTTTAACATGAGGTACGAATATAATTTAGTTTTCCGAAAAAATACTGATCACAAATTTATTCCATCTATTGGTTTTGGAACCCGAATTGGATATAGAAAATTTGAACGAAAAACCGACCTCGGCAATATGGAAAAATACGCATACACCTCCTTTGGATTAAAGCCCGAAATAACTCCACGCTTAACTTATAGCCCTGACAATAATTGGATGTTTGATATAAATATGCCCATTAGCGTGCTTAGTTTAACCAAGGGTTCCCACTCTGGAGGCCAATGGCACAGTCCACTATATAATAAAAGCACATATTTAACGGCTAGAGAAAAAATTGAAGACGCCCTATCGTTGCGTATCGGTGTAGCTTATAAGATTAAGGTAAAGCCTACGGTTACATCAAAGTTGCTACTACAGGCGGTTCAATCTCTTCGGTGGTAAGATTTTTGAAATGACAGAAACATTGCAATTACAGAGTTTTGATTTGTAAATATTAACGTTATTAAAGCCTCTAAAATATAAACTATGGAAAAGAAAAAATTAAAGCTCGCCAATATAAAAATTGAAAGTTTCGTAACCACCTTAGGAAAAGAAAATAAAAAAACAATTAAGGGCGCTAGAGATACTAACACTATCGACGAAGACACTCTTCATACAAATTGTTTGCTTGATTGTACAAAGTACTATTCGGATGTGCCGCATGAATGCCCCAGCAACCCATGTATTGTTATTCCCGGAGTCCCAATAAAAATTCCAGTACCGCTTGGACCAAGCACCCCACACGATCTATGCCTTATGTCGCAGTGGTTTGGAATGCCGTGTATGCCCGGCTGAAATGTATTGCGTTTTAAATTATAAGTATCAATAACAATTAATCTAACAACTATGAAAAAGAACAAATTAAAGCTGGAAGAATTAAGTATGAATAGTTTTATCACAAATGTATCGAAGGCCGAAAGAAATACTGTGAAGGGAGCTCTTCATCACCTTGTAGAAAGCGCACATATTCTTTACGAAACGGCTGAAATTACTGTAGAGCTAGCATCTGTAATAAAAAGTGTAGGGGAGTTCTAAAAATAGAATGTTAAAAACAATCTAATAAAATCGTA
>CAZQIC010000154.1:0-10142 GCA_964593555.1 uncultured Bacteroidia bacterium
AATAAATCATTGGCATAAAACTGTTTAAAGGTTGGGTGTCTTGTTCCTAATCCGAGCAGTATCTTTCCATTTAGTAAAACTTCGGAATTGTTTAATATAATATTTGTAAACTGAATAGAAACAAGAAGCACTAAAAGCAGTTTGTGTTTCAGGTTAGAGAGGCTAAGTGAAGAAATTGCAGTCCCCATTAGTGCGATATAAAGAAAGGGGCCCAGGTAATTAAAACGCTCTATTGTAAAGAATTTCAAAACAGAGATTTTATCTTGGAAATAAAATAATATTAGATCACATATTGCATCTGCTAAACAGCAAAATATAATTGAAAGAAAAAAATACAACGATAATTTGGATTTGTTTTTATTGATTATCCAGCTAAAAGCAAATAAGATAAGAATAGGAATTGTGGTCATTTTACCGGCTAGGCCTGTGGTTGAAAAAAGGTAGGATGTAAATTTGCTTAGGGTTTCCAACAAAGAAGGTTTAGGAGAAAGTAAAAATTTATTATATGCCTCCCGATGTGAGATAAAAGTACTACTCTTAGAAAATACAGCTTGTAGTATTGGGAATTCAACAATGCAATAAAATAGTACCAACAGAACAATGGCCATAATATACTTCTTCGGAATTTTATTAGTTTTAAAATATTTAGAAAGTCCGATTACAATAAGAAATGGTAGAAAAAAGGGCAGCGTTACAAAAAGAAAAGAAAAAAATGGAAACGTTACAATGACAATCCAATTGTACCACTTATTGTCACCATTTAGTATATTTAAGAAGGCAAACAATAGTAGTGGTTGGCCCGAAATAGAAATTCCATATTGTATATGATAATATGAGATTAAAGAAAACAATATTGAAATAATGAATGATATCTTATTGCTTTCGGGTTTTATATATTGTTGAGAAAACAGATACATTCCTGTAAACCCAATTAGGTGTACGATAAAATGATTTATTATATAGGCTGTGATGGGTGAAAATAATATGTAAATAAGAAAAGTGAGGTTAAGTCCGGAACGAAAAGCATTTCTTGGTATGCCTTCCATAATACAATCTAATCTAGTATTCGAGTAATCCAGAACCAAGTGGTTTTTGGTCAGCAGTTCAAGAAAAACGAATTCGTGGTCAAGATTATCGTTTATAACTACCATTGAATTTTCGCCAAGAAATAACCAAAAACAGTACCCCAAAATAATAGCCAGAGTACCAATAAGTAATAAATATTTATTCGATTTCGGTATAAATATCATTTTTTGAATTCTTCTTGTCATTTATATTAAGTAAAAGCAATCCAATGACTATAATGCCTAAGATAATAAGACAGGAATTTATTAGTGACATGCCTAAAGTACTGGCCCATCCAAGTACAGCCTCGTGTGAAATGAATTTCTTGTAAAGAATAACTATTCCAACAACGGTAACGAATAATATAACAACTATAAAAAGTTTAATAAAGAAAAGCAGCAATTCTTCGGAAAATTCAATTAAGGCTTTTAAGCCGAACAGTACCAAAGAATTATAATTCATTTTTGATTTTCCCTTTAATCTTTTACCTCTGTCAGAAACAATACTTTGTTTATTGAAACGTAATTTGGTTACGAATGCGGGAAAGTGAACGAATGATTGATTATTTATAATATTAAGCACATTCTTATTAATCATTGAATAATTACCAAAATTCATTACTCTGTTTGTAATTATTCTTATAATTAATTTGTAAAAAAAATAACCTAATTTGAATAAAATTCCTTCCGTTCTTGTGCCACGTACAACAAATATGATATCAAAATTTTGAATGGCAATAAGCTGAGGGATCGCAGCAGGATTGTCTTCTCCATCAGAGTCCATTATTATATATCCATCGGCCTCTATTTTTTTTGCATAAGCTAAGCCATGGGCGATTGCCTTTTGATGGCCAACATTATATGCAAGCGTAATAAGTTTTTTTGAAATATTTTCACTCTCAAAATTGAAATCTTTCAATAAGGCAAGAGTGTTGTCTTCCGAACTATCGTCAGTAATGACAACCACAAAGTTGGCCCCAATTTTTTTTACAACTAGCTCTAACTCCTTTAAAAAGAGTATTATTCCTTCTCCTTCGTTATAGCAAGGAGTTATTATAACATATTTTTTATTCATTCAAAAACAATTTATTACGTGATTCCTACGGCATCATTCTACTATATTTAAACGAATGTAAGAAAATATTGATATAGCCAATTATTTATAGCTTGCAAGAATAAGTCATTTTTATTTATGAATATTTCGAAAAATAAAGGTTCAAAGGAGGGGTTACCTATTTAAATACAAATTAGGCTACTTTATTCATTTTTAGTAAATTAGGAGATTCTAATATAACCCGTTTATGAGTTTTCTTTTAGATATTATTCGTTTTTTAAAACAACGTAAAAAATTCTGGCTTGCACCAATTATTTTGGTATTGCTACTCATTGGTGTTTTAATAGTTTTAGGTGGAAGCTCAGCTTTAGCTCCTTTCATTTATACGCTTTTCTAATCCAATTCCTAAGGGTTCCGAAATAAAAGATGAATTTCATTAAAAACACTTTTACTTTTTTATTTGGTGTCGTTGTTGCGATAGCTATTTTAGAAATATTTTTAAGGATTTATAATCCATTTCCAGCTGTAGTAAAAGGAAACAAAATTATTTTAAGGGCAAATGCCCGCAATATTATTGAAAATAATGTCAACCCTAAAATGCCATCTAAGATTTATACTTCTACAAATTCGAATGGGCTTAGGGGGAGAAATCTACCAAAAGATCCTGAAAATTATGTAAAAATAATAACGGTTGGTGGTAGTACTACTATTTGTACTCTTAATCCTGATACTGGGACTTGGTCTTATTTCACAGAACAAAATTTATTAAAGCAAAACCCTAATGTGTGGCTAAATAATGCTGGCTTAAATGGCCATAGCACTTTTGGTCATAAAATATTATTGGAGGATTATCTGATAAAACTGAAACCTCAGTGTATTATTTTTCTAATTGGCCTAAATGATATGGAGAGAGAAAAAAAAGATGTTTTTTTGTTATATGATCAAACTACATTGGAAACATTTCGTGGGAAGCTGAAAAATGCTTTATTAAATTCTGAGATAGTAGGGGTGCTTGCAAATGTATACAGGAAATGGAATACAAATGTGGATGTTATGGATAATATTTTAGACTGGAAGTTTGAGAACAGTAAGCATTTGAGTGTTAGTGAAGATGTTATGCAAAAGAATGAGCAGGATATAAAAGAAAAATTTATACCGGATTTCAAAGATAGAATAAGTGAGCTTGGGGTAATATGTAAAGAAAATAATATTGTTCCTGTCTTTATGACACAGACTCTGCCTTATGGTAATTTAATGGATCCTACTACTAAGATTAATATGGCAACGGCCCAGTTTAGTGATGGTGTTAACGGAGAATTTATTAATAGGAAATTAAATTTGTATAACAAGGCACTTATAGAAACTTGTATTGAAGATGGTTATTCCTATATCGATTTGGCATCATCATTTCCGAAGGATACAAAATATTATTATGATCCAATGCATTATACAATTGAAGGTAATAAACACGTTGCAAATTTTATTTCGGAAGAATTAATATCCCAAGGCATAATTTTAAAGAATTAAGGACGCTTTCGCCTATGAAAAGAATACTCGGCATTTCTGCATTTTATCATGATTCGGCTGCGGCATTGGTGATTGATGGAGAAGTTATTGCGGCTGCACAGGAAGAACGTTTTACTAGAAAGAAACACGATTATAGCTTTCCTATTAATGCTATAAAATTTTGCCTGGAATTTTCTGATCTTGATATTAATGAAATAGACGCAATAGTATTTTATGATAAGCCACTTTTGAAATTTGAACGTATTCTTGAAACCTATTATGTAAACGCTCCTAAAGGACTGGCTTCATTTGTTAAGGCCATGCCTGTTTGGTTGAAAGAAAAAATGTTTATTAAAAAGAATATTCTTGATGAATTATCGGCGCATTTTGCGTTGAATAAAAAAGTTAAACTTTTATTTCCTGAGCACCACTTGTCTCATGCTGCAAGTGCTTTTTATCCGTCTCCATACAGTAAATCCGCAATATTAACAATAGACGGTGTTGGTGAGTGGGCTACCGCTTCTATTTCTTTAGGAGAAAATAACAATATAACCATTTTAAAAGAGCTTCATTTTCCTAATTCTTTGGGGCTACTATATTCATCATTTACCTATTTTTTAGGATTTAAAGTAAACTCGGGTGAATACAAATTGATGGGCCTTGCACCTTATGGTATCGCTGGCTCGAAGGAGGTTGAGAATTTTATCTCAATTATAAAAAAGAACTTGATTACTATAAAAGCTGATGGCTCAATTGACTTAAATCAAAAGTATTTTAATTATTCTACCGGATTGCGAATGGTGAAAGATAAGAAATGGGAAAAT
Source organism: uncultured Bacteroidia bacterium (assembly GCA_964593555.1). Lineage (GTDB taxonomy): Bacteria > Bacteroidota > Bacteroidia > JAFLBG01 > JAFLBG01 > CAZQIC01. The sequence continues at coordinate 4,449 of CAZQIC010000154.1, forward strand.
CTTTTTGGCTTCAAAAAAAGACAAACGGATGAACCATTAGAACTTTATCATTGCAATTTAGGGTTGGCCATTCAGCAAATTACCGAAGAGGTAGTGCAAAAGATGGCTATCGAAGCTAAAAAATTAACGAATGCTGATTACTTATGTTTGGCAGGAGGTGTCGCTCTCAATTGTGTTTCCAATGGTAAACTACAAAAGGAAGCAATATTTAAAGAAATTTTTATTCAGCCTGCTTCCGGTGATGCAGGAGGAGCATTGGGAGCGGCTTTAGCTGCGTATCATATATACTATGGTTCTGAACGCAAAACTAGTATAGGCTTATTGGATAGTATGAAGGGGAGTTACCTTGGACCAGAAATTAAAACTGATGAAATTAAATCAGTATGCAAAAAATATATGGCAAAGGGACACTTTTATTCAAACTTTGAGGATTTGATAAAGGATGTTGCTGTCTTAATTGATAAGGGAAATATAATTGGATGGGTTCAGGGCAGAATGGAATTTGGTCCAAGAGCGCTCGGTGGCAGAAGTATAATTGCCGATCCGCGAAATTCTGAAATGCAGAAAAAACTTAATCTTAAAATAAAATATAGAGAATCATTTAGACCTTTTGCTCCATCTATACTATCTGAAGACTGTAACAAGTATTTTAAGTACGATGGAATTTCTCCGTATATGCTTTTGGTTCACGAAATAAATGATGGTATAAAAAAAGAAGTACCTCATAATTACAGCCAATTACCTATTAGAGAAAAACTGTATCATGATCGATCCGTATTGCCGGCAATTACGCATATTGATTATACAGGTCGTATACAAACTGTTCATAAAGAAACAAATAATAAATATTGGCAATTAATTAATGCCTTTAAACAGTTGACAGGTTGTAGTGCTGTTGTAAATACCAGTTTTAACGTAAGAGGAGAACCTATTGTAAATACTGCGAATGATGCGTATCGTTGTTTTATGAGAACGGATATGGATTATCTGGTTATTGAAAATTATTTGTTCAAAAAAGACGAGCAGCCTAATTGGCTTGAAAAGGATAATTGGGAAGAAGAGTTTACATTAGATTAATAATTAATTTAACTATGGAAACAATAAAGGATATTTTATCTTTTTTAAAACAACGAAAAAAAATATTTCTTATTCCTGTTATTATTATTCTTATGCTATTAGGTCTATTATTAGTGATTGGAGGAGGGTCTGCTGTTGCACCCTTTATATATACATTATTTTAATGCGAAATGGACACTAAAAAAACCAGTAACAATAATATTTATTCCGATATTCTTGTCATAGTCTTAGGCTTTACGATACTGTATCTTTTATTTTATTACAAAGTGTTTGTTATTATTGCTTTGACATTAGGAATACTTAGCATATTCTCATTAAGAATTGCTACAATAGTCTCTCATTTTTGGCGAAAGCTTGCATTTTATCTGGGTTGGGTTAATTCCAGAATTATATTAACCATTTTTTATTATTTGTTTTTGTTTCCTTTAAGTATTTTATATAGAATTTTCAGGAAAAAGAAGAAGCAAAATCTTGAGTCTGTTTTCGAAAACAGAAATCATAAGTACGAAGCAGTGGATTTGGAAAATACCTGGTAGGATGAATAAGTATAGGAAGTTTCTTGCTTATGTGATATTCTCTGTTATTTCTCTTTGTGTAATAGAACTTTTTTTCTATTCATATTATAAATTTTTTATTTCAAAGGATTTAAAGGAAAGAGTATATTATATAATTGGTGAAAGAAATAATAGAAGCTTTGACGTTAGTTGGTGTACACCATATTTATGGTCTAATTATACTTTTAATCCGCTGTCTTTAAGAGGAAGTGAATATGGCTGGAGGTATGGCAGAGGAGAAAAAAAGAAAAAATATAGAATTATTTGTCTTGGAGGATCCACTACTTTTAGTGATCCAGTTAAAACAGGAGATTTATCTTATCCAGCAATACTTGAAAAAATAATGTTAAAGGAAGGGTATGATGTAGATATTGTTAATTGTGGTCTTCCTTATTATTCTTCCGCAGAGGTTTTAGGAAATTATTTATTCAAAGGGACTTACCTAGATGCAGATGTAATTTTAATAATGACGGGACTAAATGATATTGAACCTCTCATGTCTCCAAAAGATTATAAACCAGATTATTCCCATTGGAGAGTCTACGGCGGAATTGACCGTGATAAATTATTTTTAAAAATATGGAATGCACTTCCTTCCTGGACAGTGAGAACTATTACTACCGTATTGTTGAAACCGGGACAGGGTGTTCAAAACGGATATCAACTAACAAATGTGCAGGAAAGTATTAATGCTTCAACAAGTATAGAGGAGCGATATCCGTTGGGTTTGGAACAAAACCTAATACATTTAGTTGCAACGATCAGCGCGGATAGCGCCCTTCCAGTTTTAATCACTGATAATTTTGATCCGGGACGGAAGGGCTCCCTATTTCTGCTTGGAAATGATACAAAGGGAATAAAGACAAACTGTAGCAGAGCTAAGTTGGCCTTTAACAAGAACATGGCGATTCTAGATTCCATCGCAAATCAGCTTGAGGTACCTTTAATAGACTTTAGTTCTTTTAAGCCCACTAATGATAAATATTGGATTGACCATTGCCATCTGGATGAAAATGGTACCGTAGAACAAGCTAATTTTATCTATAATAAACTTATCCAGATTCCCAGTTTTAAACAAAAATTTAATCGGGTAAAGGCATGATTTTTAAAAAGTTATTTGCGAAGGTAGATTCGTATCATTGGATTAAAAAAATAATAACAAGGTATTGTAATAGTTTGTTATGATTTCGACTTATAAAGTAACTGTCTGTTTAATGACATATAACCATGTTCGTTTTATCGAAAAGGCGATCGAAAGTGTGCTGGAGCAAAAAACAAACTATTCATGGCGGTTAATTATTGCAGACGATTTTTCTACGGATGGAACGCGTGATATATTATATAAATACCAGGAAAAGTATTCAGATATTATAACCCTTATTTTGCAGGAAAAAAATTGGGGGCCGGTAAAGAACGGAACAGAATTACTTCTGGCAGCAGATTCTCAATATGTAATTTTTTTTGAAGGAGATGATTATTGGACAAGCCCATATAAAATGCAAAAACAAATAGATTTTTTAGAATCAAATGCAGATTATTCAGGTTGTTTTCATTCCTTTTCGGTTTTAAATGAAGTTACCGGAGAAGTCAAACCAAGGAAGCATCCCATATTGATAGAAAAAGATGTGTTTACAACAACAGATTTTTTGAGGGCATGGTTTTTACAAACTTCAACATTAGCTTTTAGAAAGCACATACTGAATCATCTTCCGGATTTTTTTAGAACTTATACGAGAGATGTTACTTTAGTATTATTAACGTCGCTTCATGGAAATTTAAAATATATTGATGAAAGTATGACTATGTATCGTAATCATCAGGAAGGAATGTCGAAACAAAAGGCTGATTATCAAAAGGAACTAATTAATATTAATAAAAGAGCAGAAGCCTTGAGTCAGCTTGATACTTTTACGAATTTTAAATATCATAAGTACATTTGTTCGAATATATATGGTGCAAAATGGGTGTTTGAAATTAGGCACGCTAAAAATTTTCTGAGTCGGATTCTGATAACTTTAAGATATGTTTGGAGGTTTGATTTTTTTAATAAATGGAACGTTAAATCCAATTTACACATGCTCTTTCCTAAAATGTTTACCTTTTATAAACAAGTTAAAAGTATAGTGTAATGAAATGGAGTTATTTTGAAAAAATACGTCTTCGTAATTATCTGCCCGGCTATATAATACGACAGTTGTATAGATTAGTTCCTATTATCGTATTATCATCTCTTTTCGAAATTATTAGTTTGGGGTTATTAATTCCAGTTGTGAGAATACTAATAGCCCCAGAAATGATACAGAGCAATCGTTTTTTAAAAATCATTTGGGAATATTTTAATCTGAACGATCAAGTATTATTTGTTTTAGTTCTTCTTCTATTTGTTTTGTTAACTTTCTTTATTAAGAATGTTTGTAGTTTTTTTTTAGTAAAAAAGCAATCGGATACAATCTACAAAGTTGTTTCTGAAATGATAATTCGAAAATTCAATTCATTTTTAAATAAGCCATTCCATTCACATATAAATGATGACCCAAGCAAAGAGTTAACAGCAATAATTAGTATTCCATATTTTTATTCGGCAGGAGTTATTATGCCTATAACAGCGATATTCAGCGAAGGCATCATTATATCAATAATTTTATTTGGCATTGCAATATATAATTTAAAAATTTTATTGTCTCTGTTGCTTTTTATTGGACCCATTTTTTATTTTTACTCAGTATATTATAAAAACAGATTAAAGAATATTTCTAATCTAAGTGAAAAACATCGGACGAAATCGGATAAGATTGTTTACGAAGCTGTGGAAGGTCTTAAAGAAATTTTGATATTCAATAATAAAGAGTTTTACAAGAAAAACTTAAAAAGTCATATTGAAGGATTAAAAAAAGTAAGTGTTGATTATTATTTAATAACCCTATTTTCTCCTAAGGTTATAGAGTTGGTTTCTATACTTGCATTAGTTTCAATAATATTTTTTTCCTATTTTTTAAATTATGATCTCCTATATATATCTAATTTCCTTGTTCTTTTTGCTATCTCAATGTATCGTGTAATTCCTTCAATGAATAAAATTTTATTGAGTGTAAATAATATTAGGGCAAATGCATTTACAATAAAATATATAGTAGAGGAGAAAGAGATCGATACTCCGGATTCAAAAAATGAAATTGATAAGCCTTTAGATTTTAATGATGAAGTAGAGATAAGAAATCTTTCTTTTTCTTTTGGTGATAAACGCGATTCTATTATTAAAGACATTTCTATTAAAATTAAAAAAGGTGATTCTATTGGTATCATGGGACCATCAGGAAGTGGAAAATCTACCTTGTTAAATTTATTGCTTAGATTATTACCTGAAACTGAAGGTGGTATTTATGTTGATAAAGTAAAATTAATTTCTGACAATAGAATTAGTTGGTACAAGACGGTAGGGTTTGTTCCCCAAAATATTGTACTATTTGACGGAACGTTAGAGCAAAACATATGTTGGGGCCTTCCGGAAAGTGAATCAAATGTAGAGCAAGTTGATAGGGTAATTAAGATGGCTAATCTTTCAAATGTAGTAAGTGGTTTAAAGGATGGAATAAAAACATATATTGGCGATAATGGAATTAAACTCTCAGGAGGACAGCGTCAGCGATTAGCAATAGCCAGGGCTTTATACCATAATCCTAAAATTTTAATATTTGATGAAGCAACAAGTGCTTTGGATGAAGAGACCGAAAAAGAAATTACGGATGCAATTAAACAATTGAATTCAGTGAATATTACTATTATAGTTGTTGCTCATCGCAAGCAAACATTAAAAAATTGCAATAGGATATTTGAACTTAAGGATGGTAAACTTAACCCCCTAAGTTAATCTTATAAAATAAATAATGTTTAAAAGATTTTAATATGTCGATTTATTTCCAACGAAGAAAAAAGAAAAAAATACTTTTGAGTATTTTATATAGGTTATCGAATATTCCTTTCATTTCTTCCAAATATAAGCTAAGATTTTTTTTGAATTTAGAATGGATATTCAACCGTTTGGCGCACGAATATTCTTTTAAAG
>CAZQIC010000155.1:0-10106 GCA_964593555.1 uncultured Bacteroidia bacterium
AAAACGTTGAAATGGTTTGGTGTTATGCGTCCAATAGATCTGGAATCGTATTAAACATACTTTCTAAATAATAGCGGGGAGACTTATAATTATAGATTTATCAAGAACTAGTTAAAAGATTAAGTTTTTAATGAGCGGGGAGTCTAATAATGGGCTTCCCGCTCGTCATTTTAACCCGCCAGTTATTTTTTTGAATGACCGTTCATTAAAAAAACCATACCGCTCCTCAATTAGTACTTGTTATCGGTTTATTCCAGCAGTATACTTGTAGTAAGTTTAACTATCAAAATAGATGTTTAACCTAGGCGTTAAGCCTTAAATATTAGATCGGCCGGGAAGTTTTCATGGGGATGTTGCTTACCGGCCGACTATATTTTCAAAGTTCTTAGAATACTGCTTATATATATACATAGTTAAATGGGGATTAACTATGTAACACCAGGTTGGTCGGTTAAAAGACAACCTGGTTTTTTATTTAATAATTTTTTGATCCGTCATCTCCTTCCAATAGCAATATACCCTTTCGCAAGTTTAGTGATCAAATAAATTCTCTTCACTTTTAATTTATGTGCAATTCATAAAATAAATATTAAAAGTATTTTTTAGGTAAAATGAAACCGTAGAATGATGATAATTGGACTAAGATAAGCTGCGATTTTAGTAAAAATTAGAGATATTATACTTGAGATGTACCGAATGGATGTAAAACAATTTGATTTATTTGTTTTGTCATAGAAATTCCCCAAGGATATATTTATAAAATATACAATAATAAAATTTAACTAATATAATCACACTATGAAAAAATCACTTTTAATATTTTCGGCAATCATGATAGTGTTTGCAGGATGTAAAAAAGAAAAAGACGAAATAGCTCCTGACCCTATTGTACCTGCTGCCCCTCAAGGCATAACAGTTGCGCAAACGAACACCGCTATTTATAATAAGTTAACTGCTACCTGGTGCCCTCCATGTGGCTCCTGGGGTTGGGAATTGAGTAATGATATTACAGCGGATATTGGTACAGATGGTATTACTATGGCTACGTATGGTTCTTCATCTTCTAGTTATGGCAATACAGATTTTTATAATCAAACTGCTGCAGATTTCAAAGCAGGATTTGCACCAACTGCCGGATGGCCTGCTTTTTGTGTTAATGGAGTAAATATTACGCAATATGTAGGTTCAGGTATAGATACTGGTACTACTCATACAAATGCTATTAATGCTATTAATGATCATAAGAATGCTCCGGTTGTAGCTAACTCGGGGTATACAACATCTATATCAGGCAATACTCTTACTATTGAAACAAGAACTAAATTTTTTGCGGATCTTCTGGGCGAATACTATATAGGTGCTTATGTAATTGAAGACGGTGTTTTACACATACAAGCAAACCAATCAGGAAGCGTTGCTCACCACCATGTACTAAGAGGGACTGCTGATGATTCAACCTGGGGAGAACTTATTACTTCTGCTTCTACTACAGGGTCAACTTTTGACCATACATTTACCATAACGTTGGGTTCTTCATGGGTACAAAGCAATATAGAAGTTGCTACGGTTATCTGGAAAAAGAATGGCAGCACTTACGAATTCGTAAATGCGCACATGAATCACTAGTAGTTTAAAGTTTTAGTAAAAAGGGAAGCATTTAATGCTTCCCTTTTTTTATGTGAAACATTTTCTCGCAAAGCTTTTGATCGCTTTCATACATTCTTTTTCAGCTTCCAGGAAGCCCATGTGTCCTGCATTTTCTATCAACAGTAACTTACCTTGTTTGCATAATTTTACCTGGCTTTTTAATGGTTCAGGAGGAATAACCGCATCTTGCGCACCCGCAAGAAAAAGTACAGGATAATCAGATTTTGTAAGTACTTTTCTTCTATCGGGTCTGCTCTTCATGCCTTCCAGCGCATTTACTATATTTTGCTTTTTTATTTTCTCAGCATTTTCCCTGAGTACATCAATTTTTTCTCCAAGGGCCGTAATGTTTTCCGGTGCAAACAATTTTGCAAAAAAGTTTTTTACGAATAAAATCGGATCTCGTTTTACGATTTCAATTACTCTAGTGCGTTCTGTTTTTTTCTCGTCACTGTCGGCGGTTGCAGTAGAGTGGAACAAACAAAGTCCTGAAATATTTTTCGGATACAATTCGGCAAAGGCCAGTGAAACATAGCCTCCCATGGAGTGCCCAACTATAGCGTATCGTCTTAAGTTAAGGTGATCCATTACAGCCTTCACACTACACGCCATCATTTCCATACTATGCACATAGCCTATTCCGGGTGTTTCGCCAAATCCGGGAAGGTCAATGCAAATTACCCTGTATAGTTTTGAAAGTTGTTTTGAGAATTCTTTCCAGATACTTTTATCTTCTATAAATCCATGCAATAAAACAATGGCTCTTCCTTTACCTTCATCGGTAAAAAAAATATCGGTTTGCCTAAAGGAAGCGTGTTTGATCATTTATTTTTTATTCATCAATTCCTCGATCTCTCCTGCTTCAATAGGAATATTTTTCATAAGATCAACCGGTCCGTTTTTAGTAATTAGAATATCGTTCTCTATTCTTACTCCCAACGACTCCTGGGGTATGTAAATTCCCGGCTCACAGGTAAATACCATTCCATCTTCAAACTTTCGGTGCTTATCACCCACATCGTGTACATCCAATCCAAGAAAATGTGAAGTGCCATGCATAAAATACTTTTTATACAAAGGCTTATTCGGATCCTGCTTACGGACTTCAGAAAGTTTTAATAAACGTAGTTTTATTAATTCCTCTTCCATTAATTTTCCAACAGCCTCCTGGTAGTCGGTTAAATTATTTCCAACCTTTAACATTTTTGTAGCAGCCCTCATCACTCTTAGCACTGCATCATAAACATTTTTTTGGCGCTTAGTATATTTACCACTAACGGGAATTGTGCGCGTTAAATCAGATGCGTAATTTGCATATTCTGCGGCCACATCTAACAACAAAATATCACCAGCCTTACACTGTTTATTATTGTCTACATAATGCAATACACATGAATCACTACCTGCAGCTATTATTGGTCCATAAGCAAAACCCCTGGAGCGATTGCGTAAAAATTCATGCGCAAACTCGGCCTCTATTTCGTACTCCCATACTCCAGACTTAACAAAACCTAAAATCCTTCTGAATCCTTTTTCTGTAATGTCGCATGCCTGTTGCATCAGATCAATTTCTTCTTTTGATTTGATTGCTCTGAGCTTATGCATAACAGGTGCAATGCGCTGGTATTTATGTACAGGATAGGTTTCCATACACCATTTGCTGAATCTTGTATCACGTGTTTCAACTTCAATAACCGCCCTGGTGTGTTCGTTGGTATTCAGGTAAACATTTTCACACTCGGCCATTATTCCCTGGAAAATTTGTTTGAATTGTGATGCCCAGTAAACAGTGCTAATGCCCGAACGTTCTGTTGCTTGTTGCTTATTGAGTTTTGCTCCTTCCCAAACTGCAATATGCTCACTTGTCTCTCTAACGAACAGTATCTCTTTATATAGTTTGGTTTTACTATCGGGATATATCAATAAAATAGTTTCTTCCTGGTCAATTCCGCAGAGCCAAAACAAATCAGAGTTTTGCCTGAAACCCATGGTACCATCAGCATTGGTAGGCATAATATCATTGGAATTAAACACTGCGATCGAATTCGCCTTCATTTCTTTAACCAGCTTTTTCCGGTTCTCAATGAAAAGCTTGTTTTTAATTGGTAAATATTTCATAGGGCTGCTATATATAAATGTTTTAATTATTGATCTCAATTATGCAATGTTTTATAAACAAAGGTCTTCATTTATAAGCCATATTCAAAGAATCAATCTAAATTAATATAAATACCCTAAAATCTTTGGTATAAACCGTTTCTGCTTCTACATTTGTGTTAGCATTGCAAACCCAATTTAGTTTATGGATAAATTTCTGAGATCATCGTTAGGTAAAAAAGTAGTAATGGGTCTTACCGGCCTTTTCTTAATAACTTTTTTGCTGGTACACTGCTTTGTGAATGCTCATATTTTTTATATGGATGGCGGAGTTCGTTTTAACGAAGCCGCGGAATTCATGGGAACCAATACCTTAATTAGGATAATGGAATATGTTCTTTTTATTGGCATAATCATTCACATTGTTCAGGCGTTAATCCTAACACTTGAGAATAGGAAGGCGCGCCCAATTAAATATGCGGTTAATAACCCTAGTGCAAACAGTAAATGGTATTCTCGTTCAATGGGTTTATTAGGAACGTTGATTCTATTGTTTCTTATTATTCACCTAAAACATTTTTGGGTGGTGAGCCGTTTCACTGATCATATTACCAGCGGTGAAGAAACATTGTTTGATGAGATGAAAGAGGTATTCGAAAATCCTCTTGTGGTTGTTGTTTATATTCTTGGCGTGTTATCATTGGGTTACCATTTGCTCCACGGCTTCCATTCTGCATTTCAAACATTAGGATTGAACAACAAAAAATATTCTCCTATTATTAAAAAAGCCGGAATGGCATTTTCCATCATCATTTCTGTAGTATTCGCGGCGATGCCGTTGAGTATGTATTTGGGGTGGGTGAAATAGTTGGAAGTACGAAGTTGGGAGAACGGAGCGTGAAGTTGGAAGATAGGAGCTGGAAGAACAAAGTAAAATTATAGCTTGGAAACAGAGATTGTAAATAAAGAGATAAAAACTATAACGGCTAGATTTAAGTTTGAAAAACTTATTATCTGGGAAAAGGCTATGGAGTTTGGAGAACAAATAAATATTATGTCGTATAAATTTCCCAAAGAAGAGCTGTATAATCTTTCGTCTCAAATCAGGCGCGCGGGAGATTCAATAGCTCTTAATATTTCTGAAGGCTCAATAGGTCAATCTGTGCCCGAGTTTAAAAAATTTATAGGATATTCAATTCGTTCCTTGGCGGAGGTCGTTACATGTTTGCATAAAGCGCATAGAAGGGAATATATTTCAAAGGAAGAGTTTAATAATAAGTATGAATACGCTTTTAATCTAATGAATATGATGGTCGCATTTAAAGAGAAAATAAAATAAGGAAGCAAGAAGCTCGGAGTCGGAAGCACGAAGTAAAAAACTTCTGACTTCCAACTCCGAGCTTCCAACTAATATTTCATATATGACGAAGCTAGACGCAAAAATTCCTGAAGGTTCATTGGAAGAAAAATGGACGAAGTATCGTTCTACCATGCCTTTGGTAAACGCCGCTAATAAACGCAGCCTCGAAATTATTGTGGTAGGTTCTGGTCTTGCCGGTTCCGCCGCAGCTGCTTCGTTGGCAGAGATGGGATATAAAGTAAAATGTTTTTGTTTCCAGGACTCTCCGAGGCGCGCGCATAGTATTGCAGCGCAAGGCGGGATTAACGCAGCAAAAAATTATCAGAACGATGGAGACAGTACATTTCGTTTATTTTATGATACCGTAAAAGGTGGAGATTACCGTGCACGTGAGGCGAATGTTTACAGGCTGGCAGAGGTAAGTTCAAATATAATTGATCAGTGTGTTGCGCAAGGTGTTCCATTTGCACGTGAGTACGGAGGATATTTAAGTAACCGTTCATTTGGTGGTACGCAAGTACAAAGAACATTTTACGCAGCTGGTCAAACCGGTCAGCAATTATTATTGGGTGCGTACAGTGCATTGGAAAGACAAATTGGTTTGGGTACAGTAACAATGTATTCGCGCCACGAGATGCTGGAAGTAGTAACGATAGATGGAAAAGCACGCGGAATTATTGCACGCGATTTAATATCAGGAAAATTAGAAAGACATTTTGGCCATGCTGTGCTATTGTGTACAGGCGGGTACGGCAACGTATTTTTCCTTTCTACCAATGCCATGGGAAGTAATGTTACTGCTGCATGGAAGGCGCATAAAAAAGGAGCGTTCTTCGGCAATCCTTGCTATACACAAATACATCCTACTTGTATTCCTGTTTCGGGCGATCATCAATCTAAATTAACATTGATGTCGGAATCGTTACGTAACGACGGTCGTATTTGGGTGCCGAAGAAAAAAGATGACAATAGAAAGGCAATTGATATTCCTGAAGACGAAAGAGATTATTATTTAGAAAGACGCTATCCTGCATTTGGAAACTTAGTGCCACGCGATGTGGCATCACGTGCCGCGAAAGAAAGATGTGATGAGGGTTATGGAGTGGGCACATCAAAAATGGCGGTGTACCTGGATTTTTCTGCGGCTATTGAGCGTTACGGAAAAACTCAAGCCAACAAATTAGGAATTCACAATGCGGATGCTGCTTCAATACAAAAAATGGGGAAAGAAGTAGTTGCGGAGAAATATGGAAATCTTTTTGAGATGTACGATAAGATCACGGGTGAAAATCCGTACGAAATGCCAATGCGCATTTATCCCGCTGTGCATTATACAATGGGTGGCTTGTGGGTCGATTATAATTTAATGACAACAGTTCCAGGCATGTACGCTTTAGGTGAAGCTAACTTCAGCGATCACGGAGCGAACAGGTTAGGAGCATCAGCATTGATGCAAGGATTGGCTGATGGGTATTTTGTTATCCCATACACTATTGGCGCTTACCTTGCCAATGAAATTCGTACGAAGGCAATTCCAACCGATCATGAAGCATTTGTTGCGGCGGAAAAAAATGTACAGGACACATTGGATACATTGATGAACATAAAAGGAACAAAATCAGTTGATCACTTTCATAAAAGATTAGGAAAAATAATGTGGGAGAAATGCGGAATGGCCCGCAACGAAAAAGGATTAAAAGAAGCGATAGAAGAAATAAGAACTTTACGTGAAGAGTTCTGGAAAGATGTTCGTATTCCCGGAGAACAAAATGCACTTAATCCTGAATTAGAAAAAGCCGGACGTGTTGCAGATTTTATTGAATTGGGTGAACTGATGTGTAAAGATGCATTGAACCGTGCAGAAAGTTGTGGCGGACATTTCCGTGAGGAATCACAAACCGAAGATGGCGAAGCAAAACGTGACGATGATAAATTTGCATACGTTGCTGCCTGGGAATTTAAAGGAGTTGGAAATTCCGAATTGCATAAGGAAGAATTGGTGTTTGATATAGTGCATCCATCACAAAGGAGTTATAAGTAGCTGTTAGTTATTGGTTGGTTGTTGTTAAGTTATTGTGAAATAGTTAATTTATGGGAGCAATAGATTCTTTTGAAGATTTGGAGTGTTGGAAGACCTGTACGGAGTTAAGGAGATATATAATTGATATAGTAAAAAAATTTCCGACAGAGGAAAAGTATGAATTAACTTCCCAAATGAGACGATCCTCTAGGTCAACAACACATAACATTGCAGAGGGCTATGGTAGATTTCATTTTAAAGAAAATGTTAGATTTTGCAGGATGAGTAAAGGATCTTTAATGGAATTACAAGATCAGTTTATCACTTCATTGGATGAAAAATATATAACTCAAGAAGAATATGATTTTGCGAAAAAACTAATAAGTAAATCCGTTAAAATATTAAATGGATATATTAAATATTTGAGAAGCGCTGAATCGAAACCTCGTTACGTTTCGGATGTTGAAGATTCTTATATACTGCAACAACCGGCAACTAACAACAACTAACAACCGACAACTATGAACTTAACCCTCAAGGTCTGGAGACAAAAAAATGCTAATGACAAAGGCAGTTTTGCTACATACAATGTAAAAGATATTTCTGAAGACATGTCGTTTCTCGAAATGTTTGATGTGTTGAATGAAGAACTGATTTCAAAAGGAGATGACCCTATTGCGTTTGACCATGATTGTCGCGAAGGCATCTGCGGTATGTGCAGTATGTATATCAACGGCCGCGCTCATGGTCCAATGCAGGGAACAACTACTTGTCAATTGCATATGCGTAAGTTCAAAGATGGAGAGACCATTGTTGTTGAGCCCTGGAGAGCATCTTCTTTTCCTGTGATCAAGGATTTGGTTGTTGATCGTGCTGCGTTCGACCGCATCATTGCTTCCGGAGGATTTGTTTCAGTAAATACCGGCAATGCAAAAGATGCAAATAATATTCCGGTTAATAAGGATGATGCTGATGCAGCATTTGCCGCAGCGGCCTGTATAGGCTGTGGAGCTTGTGTTGCGGCGTGTAAAAATTCTTCTGCCATGTTATTCGTCTCTGCTAAAGTTTCTCAGTTGGCATTATTACCGCAAGGACAAATTGAACGCACGCAGCGTGTGTTGAATATGGTAAAACAAATGGACGAAGAAGGATTTGGAAGTTGCACTGTTATCGGGGCTTGTGAAGCGGAGTGTCCTAAAGAAATTTCTTTGGAAAATATTTCTACTCTGAACAGAGAATACATGATGGCGAATCTTAAAAATCCGTAGGGAATTTTTACAGATCGTTGTGGGGAAGGGTTTGCTGTATCGCTTTGTCAAAAGAAATATTTTGTATTTTACTACGCAGCCAAGCTAGTATATCAAAATAACTAAGTACACTTTGTTCATAGGAGTTGGTAAATACTGCCTGTAATTTATCATGAAGTGTTTGCAATCCTTTTCTTATCTCTGCTTTTGAGTTCATGTTTCGAAGATCTTTTCGAATGAAATCAAGCAAAACCGTTTCCATCTTATACAGGCGATTCCGTTTGTATAAAAAACGGTAAGTCGATTTAACACTGTACTCAAGCAGGTCTTGTTTTTCTGTTTCATAATAAATAATAAGCTGAAGTATTCTTGCAAAACACTGCAAGTCAACTCTGAAATCTGTAACATCGCGCAAGACCAATTGCAATTGTTTATTGGCGGCAGTATAATTTCCTGCACCAAAATAAATGCAAGAGAAATAATAGTCAATATTTGCCTGCTGTTGTTTGTCAAGTACGGTGAGGGACTCGTTTTTCATTTTTGCAATGAGCTTAATCCCGTTCTCGAATTGTCCCGTGGAGTTATAAAGTACTAGTTCATTAAGATTGGAAAGATAGAATACTAGCCGCTCCTGCAATTTTGAACGGAAAATAACTGCCCTCATTTTTTTTAATGTTTCGGGAACTGCATTGTATTTTTTTAATGCAAGTTGGTTGTTGGCGAGGTTGTTTAGTATACCAATGTGGGTATATGGCTTTTGTGTTATTTGTGCCGGGTAATGATCCATGAGCCCCGATATTTTTTCTAAGTAGGGGTAAGCCTTTTCTGGTTCGTTTAGGCGGGAGTGACAAAGTATGTGTGAAAAATAAAAAAAATACAATGCCCTGTTGGAAAGAACCTGTTTCTCATTTTTTAAACCAGGAGTTGATAAAATATTTCTGAAAAATACTTCACCTTCCTTACCTCTTGCAGATGCTCCATGATATACTGTTGCCTGGGTGCGGGAAAGCAGGAGCATATACTCGTTTAAGTTTTTATACTTGCTAATTGTTGTAAAGACTTCATCGTATAAATTAATCATTGCTTTTTCATCGTGACCTAAAAATGATTGGGCGCGTATTAATTCGTATTCAAGAAACAAGAGTTCCATGTACTGTAAAAATTTTTCATGCTCTTTTGCTATCTCTTTTGCTTTTAATAATTTTTTCTGACAAATTTTAAACAAACCTTTTTCTAAAAGAATATTTAGATTTTGGATCGTTGCAGTAAGCTGTACATCTATACCAGAGGATTGGTAATGCCGGATACTGTCTAGGATCAATTCCTGTAAAACATATTTTGTTTTGTTAAGTTTGGAAATACCCAACTCCGGAATTTTTATAAGGATAATTTTTTCATCAAACTCTTTTTGCTTTTCAATAGCATCAAAAAGTTTTAGGTAGATCATGTCTCCGTTGGCGTCTCTCGCTTTTGCAAAGAATTTAAACCGCCTTTTTTCGTGTTTATCCAGCGATTTTATCAGCGTAAACAGATCGTTCGATGATATTTTAGGCATATGAAAATAAAAGAATTAAAACATTGAATATCAGATAAATATATAAAAAGTATATCAGTAAAGCAAAGGATAATATAATAACATATGATATAATCTCCAAGGCATAAACGGTAAATTTATTGTAATGGGGAGTTCTAAAAATCAAATTGTTAATAAATAACGATATAACTAATTGATAAT
>CAZQIC010000156.1:0-10046 GCA_964593555.1 uncultured Bacteroidia bacterium
ATCTAAAAAAAAATACGGTTACATTTGTTAAAATCAATTAATAGAACCTCCCTTGTATTATTTTAATCGGTGTTAATTTTGAGGAATAAGCAGATATCAATTTGTTTTACTAACTTAATAGAGCAATATGAAAGAATAAGTAGTTAACAAATTTGATAAATTATTAGATGTTTAATAATACATCCCTGAAATTTCTTTCTTGTTTCATTTTACTCCATTTTTTGCTTCCATTACAAGCACAGAAAAAATCATCCTTCGAGTTTGTTGAAAATATGGGTCAGGTAGTTGACATGAACAAGAACAAAAGGATGGATATCTTGTTTTCTTCTTCAGGCAGTTCCGGAAATATATATATAGCTAAAACTGGGATTTCATTTATTTTTTCTGATTATAAAAGGAAAGAAAAGTCTTCTTTTGAAATAGCCCAAATTTATGGTATAAAAAATAAATTATCTGGTACCAAGGCAAACACATATTATAGAATAGATCTTGATTTTATTGGTGCCAATGCAAAAGCGGAAATTAGAAAGGAATTTCCTTTGCCTGGAGAATTCAATTATTATTATGGGCATTGCAGAGAAGGAATAAAAGGAGTAAAAGCGTATAAAAAAATTACACTTTAAAATTTGTATGAAAAAATTGATGTCGCTTATTATACAAATGAAAGGGGTGTGTTTGAATACGATTTTATAGTTAAACCTTCCGGGAATATCTCAGACATAAAATTCAAATATCGTGGAGCGAGCGATATCGTACTTGCGAACAATAAACTTACAGTCACAAGTCCGTTTGGTGAGATAGAAGAGTGGATGCCAGAAGTTTACCAGGTAATTGAAGGAGAAAAAATAAAAGTGAATGCGGCCTATAAAATGGTGAATGGGGAAGTATCTTTTAATGTGCCTGTTTATAATAGATCTTACAATTTAATTATTGATCCCTGGATCACATACTACGGTGGTGCAGAACCGGATGAACCGTATAGCAATGCCTGCGATGCAAATGCAAATGTTATTGTAACCGGGCTGACAAGGTCTCCCAATTTTCCGGTTACGCCTGGCGCTTATCAAACTGCTTTAAATGGAACAGATGCAGATGCATTTGTTTTAAAATTTGATAAGACTGGAGTGCGCCAATGGTGCACCTTTTATGGCGGGTCATTTGACGATCAAGGATGGGGAGTAACTGCTGATGCAATTGGAAATATTGTTATCACCGGGAATACAGCATCCCCCGATTTGCCTGTAACACCAGGAGCATTTCAAACACAGCTGATAGCGGGCACTATGGCTTATGCGGCAAAATTTACATCAGCAGGTGCTTTAAGCTGGGCAACATATATTGGCGGAACAGTGGGAGAGTCAGGAGTTGATGTTGATGTTGATGCAGCAAACAATGTGGTAGTCCATGGAGACGCAAATTCTCCTGATTTCCCGGTAACAACAGGATGTTTTCAGAGTCAGTTATCAGGAATAGATATTTATTTAATTAAATTTTCTCCGGCGGGTGCTATTCAGTGGGCAACTTTTTTTGGAGGTAGTGGTATGGATGTTGCAAAGGATGTTGCGACTGACAACTTGAATAATATTGTCATACATGGAAATACAATATCAACTGATATGCCGGTTTCCACGGGTGCTTTCCAAACAGCAAATGTTGGTTTTATGAATGGCTCAAGTTATGTTACAAAATTCGATCCATCCGGCGCTCTTGTATTTAGTACTTATTTTTCTGGTACACAAAAACAGGATGAAGGTTTTGGAATTGATGCAGATGCAAATGGAGATATTGTTGTGACGGGTATGACGCGCTCCTCAGATTTTCCTGTAACACCCGGTGCATTCCAAACTCAATACATGAGTACCTGGCCGGAAGCAGATGCATATATTTCTAAATTCAGTCCAACAGGAACTTTGTTGTGGTCTACATTATATGGTGGTGTTGATCAGGACGAATCTTTTACAATTGCTGTTGATTCCAAGAATGACATTTTTGTTATGGGAGATACTTATGCAAGTGATTTCCCTACAACCAATTGTTCTTATCAGCCTGTTTTCGGTGGTGATGAGGATAATTACATTATTAAATTTGATCCGAATGGGAATAGAATCTGCGCCGGTTTTTTAGGAGACAATGATCATGACGAAATGGAAAGTGTCGGGAACCTTTCGGTGGCCGGAGGGTTTGTGTACATGGCAGTAATTGGTCCTAAGAGTACGCCCGCAACTCCTGGTGCATTCCAGACATCCTGGGCACTTAAGAGTGATATTTTTTTAGTTCAATTGTGTGGAAACACTTGCGGACTTAGTTTGATGAGTTTGTCTGCATCAGCTTCTCAAACAAATTTTTGTGCGGGCCAATCAACAAATTTCATAGGTTCAAATGCATCATGTGATACAACAGAAGATACATATCAGTGGACTTTTGCTGGTGCCACACCTTCAGCATCAACACAAAAAAATCCCGCAAATGTTTTTTATAATACTGCTGGCAATTATTCGGTAAAACTGGTAGTCACAACACCCTGT
Source organism: uncultured Bacteroidia bacterium (assembly GCA_964593555.1). Taxonomy (GTDB): domain Bacteria; phylum Bacteroidota; class Bacteroidia; order JAFLBG01; family JAFLBG01; genus CAZQIC01. The sequence goes on from CAZQIC010000156.1 coordinate 2,526, forward strand.
GGAACAGATTCTATGATATTGAATAATTATATAACCGTAAATGCTAGTCCTGTTATGTCAGTTGCCGGAAACACAGTTGTGTGTACCGGTGATAGTACAACGTTAACCGCACAAGGTGCTGCAAGTTATTTTTGGAGTACTGGCGTTGCAACAACTACACTAACAGTTTCTCCAACACTCATTACCACTTATTCTGTAGTGGGAACTTTGGGATCCTGTTATGATACTTCGTTTGTAACTATTACACCTATGGTGCCGCCAATAGCGGTTATAACCGGCGATACATCTGTATGCGGGGGAACTACATTAATGTTAACTGCATCCGGTGGAGCCTTTTATAGCTGGAGCACGACGTCTATTCATACCGCCACGCTGCAGGTAACACCAACAAGTAATACAACTTACACAGTTGTTGCTTCAAACGGAAATTGTTATGATACAGCTTATATTTCCATAACATTTACTGCAACACCTTTTGCTGCTATTTCGGGTAATACAAATATATGCAGTGGTAATAGTACAATCCTTACTGCTATTGGAGGTGGAAATTATCAATGGAGCACAGGTGTTAATACAAATACAATAAATGTAATTCCTGGCGGTTCTGGTTTGTATACGTTAACAGTATCATCGGGTATATGTTGGGATTCCGCGTCTGTTATGATAAACGTTGTGCAGCAACCTACGGCTGCGGCAAGTAATGATACAATTATATGCAGGGGAGAAAGTGTGTTGCTCAGCGCTTCAGGTGGAAGTAGTTATTTTTGGAACAATGCTTCGTCAACGTCTTCGATAAATATTTCACCATTACTTTCTTCTGTTTATTCTGTAACAGTTTCAAATAATCCTTGTTACGATATAGAAGTAATTTCGGTAACGGTAAATAATAATCCAACGGCAAGCATTACAACCGGAGGCGGAAATATGTTAACCGCATCTGGCGGGGTAAGTTATAGCTGGACACCCACAACAGGACTAGGTTGCATTACTTGTGCAGATCCGATTGCAGATCCACACCAATCAACCGGCTATTGTGTTGCTGTTACAGATACAAATAATTGTGTTGATACTGCATGTGTATGGATCGGAGTTGATATGGCGGGTGGTGAAGTGTTTGTGCCCACAGCATTTTCTCCGAATGCCGATGGACAAAACGATTATTTTTATGTGAACTCCAACTGCGTCGTCAATTTTAAATTTACAATTTTTGACAGATGGGGAAATAAGGTTTTCGAAACAACCGATCCTGCTTTTAAATGGGATGGAAAATATAAAGGAGAGTTAATGGATGCGGCAGTATTCGTTTACCAAATGAACGCCTATTTCCTCAGCAAAGAAACGCTGATCCAAAAAGGGAATATTTCGCTTGTCAGATAATTTTTTATTTATCTCAACACTTTACATAACAATGGTGTTCTGTTTCACTACTATCAAACGTACCTCATAACAAAGAAGTTAAATAAGCTAAATTTTATTATATTGTAATTGTATTTATACAATAAAACAAAGTATTGAAAACGCCATCCAAAGATCTGTTTGAGTTGATCAAATCATTGTCACGCACTGAAAAGGCATACTTTAAAAAATTTGGTAAACTGCATGTTTTGGGTGATGAGAATAATTACATTAGACTTTTTGATGCCATTGAAAAACAAAAAAATTATGATGATGAAAAGTTGAGAAATAAGTTTGCAGGAGAAAGAATGCTGCTTCACTTTTGGAGCGCAAAAAAGTATTTATATGATTTGGTGCTGAAGAGCATGGAGCTTTATCATAAAAACACTAAATCGGAATTAATGAGTTTGAGCCGACAGGCGGAGATATTGCTGGAAAAAAATCTTTTTATTCAGGCAAAAAGAATTATTTCAAAAGGTATAAAACTATCTAAACAATACGAATTGAATTTGATGCTGGCGGATTTTTTTAACCTGGAAAGAAGATGCGCGTATTTAATGTCCTATAACGGAGTAGACAGGGAACTTTTAAATAAAAATTATAATGGGGTACGAATGGCGCTTATGCATCACCTGAATGAAGTTAGCTATGGACATCTTTCTAATGTTATATTTTTTAAGTTGAATAGAAGAGGGCTTATTCGGGAACAAGGGCAGGGAAGGTACCTGGAAAAGATAATTGACCATAGTCTTTTGAAGAGCGAAGATGCAGCAAATACATTCGCCGCTAAGGTTAATTTTAACACTATTAAATATATTTACCATAACGTAAAAGGCAATTTTAAGGAGGCCCATAAATATAATGAGCGATTGACTGACCTCTATGAGGCGAATCCTTTTCAGTTAGAAAAAAATTTACAGGGATATATTACAATACTTGTTAATTCGGCTTTGGTATGGACGGCCCTTGAAAAGTACGATGATGTTGACACCGTAATTAAAAAAATTAAAAAAATTGAGGTCAAGGATAAAACCATTCAAAATTTTGTTTTGCTTCACACTGGTCTCAGAAAAATGGAAGCATTGTATTTGAGTGGAAAAATGGAAGAGGCAAAGCCGATTGTGTTATCTATTTACAATCAGGTACGGAACAATGAAATTGATTTTAAAGATAATGCGGCCCACGAAATTACCTATTATTATACTTTGGGTTCCTTTTTATTTATTTTAAAACACTATAAAGAATCAAATGCGATTTTAAACAAAATTTATAATAACCCGTTAGCAGATACACGCACCGATGTACAATGTATTGTAAGGATTATTTTGTTGTTGATTTATTTTGAAATGAATAAGCTGGATTTACTTATGAACACTATAAATTCCACTTATCGTTTTTTAAGTAAAAAGCAAAAGCTGTTTCGACTTGAAAATGTATTCATTTCTTTTTTTAAGAGGATTTTAATACAGGAGAATAAAGGAGGCTCACATAAAGAAGTTTTTGTTGAATTGAAAAATGAGGTGCAGAAAATTTATGCTGACCCTTATGAATCAACAGCCGAGAGGTATTTTAGTTTTCTGCTTTGGATCGAAGGTAAAATTCAAAAACGTCCTTTTGCTGAAATGATAAAAGAGAATAAATCTCCAAGGAGATGATTAATTTTTTTTGTTAAAATAATTAAAGACCAGTTTTCCTTTAGAATCGCCAATCACTTCCGTTAATTCTTTTTCTGATTTTTCCTTTATTGTTTTTACCGATTTAAATTTTTGTAGTAACTTTTGCGCGGTACTGTCGCTCACTCCCTTGATCAGTGTTAGCTCTGTTTTTATAGTCCCTTTATCTCTTCTCGACCGATGGTGTGTAATTCCAAAACGATGTGCTTCGTTGCGCATGTGTTGTATTATGCGAAGTGTCTCCGATTTTTTATCAATGTACATGGGTAACGAATCACCGGGATAATAAATTTCTTCTAATCTTTTTGCAATGCCAATGATGCTGATCTTGCCTCTAAGGTTAAGTAGTTCAAGACTTTTTAAAGCTGCGCTTAGTTGTCCTTTGCCGCCGTCAACAACAATAAGTTGTGGCAAGGGTTGTTGTTCATCCAATAATCTTTTATAACGGCGATGGATCACCTCTTCCATGGAAGCAAAATCATCAGGGCCTTCAACTGTTTTTATATTGTAGTGGCGATAATCTTTTTTACTTGGCTTGGCATCTTTAAATACCACCATTGCAGAGACAGGATAAGTGCCTTGCATGTTTGAGTTGTCAAAACACTCAATGTATTTAGGTTCTTCCGGAAGTCGTAAATCTTTTTGCATTTGAGAAAGAATACGTTTGCTGTGCCTTTCCGGATCAACTAATAATTCCTGTTTTTGTTTATCTCGCATGTAATACTCAATGTTCCTTTGAGAAAGTTCCAATAACTTTTTTTTATCCCCGCGCTGGGGAACAATAAATACTGTGTTTTCAATTTTAAGGTCTATTTCAAATGGAACAATAATTTCATCAGAACCCTCACCGAAATGTTGCCGCATCTCTGCAATTCCTAATTGCAATAATTCTTCATGCGTTTCATCCATTTTCTTTTTTAGTTCAATGGTGTGCCCTTGTATAATGGCCCCATTCACCACTTTTAAAAAATTTACATAACCCGATTTCTCATCTGAACCAACAGAAAAAATATCGACGTTATGGATAGTGGGGCTCACAATAGTTGATTTGCTCTGGAAATTTTCAAGCATTTCAATTTTTTCTTTTATTACTTGCGCCTTTTCAAATTCTTGTTGTTGAGAATGCCTGAGCATTAGTTCTTTTAAATATTTTATTACATGCAAGCCATTTCCTTTTAAAATATCTTTTACCTGTGCAATGGATTCATTGTAATCTTCTTCACTCTGAATCGCTTCACAGGGTCCTTTACAATTCCCGATATGAAATTCCAGGCACACCTTGAATTTTTTCTTTTCAATATTTTCCTGTGAAAGATTTAGGCTGCATGTGCGAAGAGGATACAATTGTTTTACAAGATCCAGCATGGTGTTCATGATCTTTACAGAAGCATAAGGCCCGAAATATTGAGAGCCGTCACGGATTACATTGCGTGTAGTGAAGACACGGGGGAAACGTTCATTTTTTATGCATATCCAGGGATAGGTTTTATCATCTTTAAGTAAAACATTATACCGCGGCTGGTATTTTTTTATGAGGTTGTTCTCGAGCAGCAATGCATCGAACTCTGTTTCTACAACAATATATTTTATATCAACGATCTTAGAAACAAGTACGGTGGTCTTACCATTTTCATGGACATCTTTTTGGAAATAGGATGAAACCCTTTTTTTCAGGTCTTTTGCTTTACCAACATATATTAACTTGCTTTCTTTATCATAATACTGATACACACCTGGGTTGGAGGGAAGGGATCTTATTATATTATGGAGTGATTCAGGCAGGTTCATAAAGCAAACATAATGTATAAATTTACGAAAAAACGAAGATTTTTGTCGGTTTAAGGCGTAAAAATTGGAGGAAATAGTAATAATCCCTACCTTAGTTTTTCTATAATTATTTTATTATAAGCATATGAAAAAATTGATCTTTTTATTAGTTTGTTCAATCGGACTTTATTCCTGCCAAAAATGTGGCGTTGTTCATTACGAAATAACAAAAAATATAGTTCCCGCGAAAGCAGGGTATCCAAATACAAGAGATAGTGTTTCTACTGAATTATGTGGTGAGGAATATGAGCATGCAAGAACAACTGTTTCCGGTGATAGTGCAAGGAAGGTGGTAAAAACTTTCGATAATACAGGTATAAATCCTCCTTATACAATTACCACAGTTACTAGAGTAAAATATTACGGTAAGGAATAATTCAATTTATTTTTCTAGGAGCGGGTTAATCAAACTGTTTTAGTTTGTGGCGAATTTGCCATCATAATAAAAGTTGATGGTGTTGTGCAGTGTTACAAACTGTATCACATTTCTGTTGATGTCAAATTGGCTTACTACTGCCTGTGATATTTGTTTAGTCACACCCTTGTCAAACACTTTTAAAAAACCTGCAGCATCTGTATAGGCAAGCATGCCGTTGTCAAATTTATATTCTGTTGGGATAAAATTTTCCAGTGTATATGCTTTTCCCTTATAGAATACTTTAAAAACGGTGTTGTCGCCATATACAACAATATCATCTTCCACTTCGTAAAAGGCAGGTGCATAAGATAACAATGTGCCACCGCGTTCTTCATAAAAAATTTTGAATGCACCTATATTATCTACATAGGCTATCAAATTGTTTCCAGGTTTATATGAGGTAGGTGCAAATTTTTCAAGTGTCATTATTTTTCCCCTGAAAAATGTTTTGAAAAAATTATTGTAACTGTCAACATAACCAATAATGTTTTTACTGGCTTCAAAACTAAGAGGTTCATTGTCGTCGAGCTTAACAATTTGTTCCTGATAAAATGCATTAAATACATTTGCTGACGATACGTAAGCAAGAATGTTATCCCCTGTCTTAAAATTATAATCTGATTTTTTTAATAATGAGGATTCAAGTGTGGTGATCTTGTTATTGTAATACACATTGAATGAATATGTATTCTCATCGAGGAAAGCTACAATACTGTCGTTTGTGCTGGATTGCCTTGAATACCCGGCTAATGTTGTTGGCTTACCTCTGTCAAATACCTGCAGACTGCCGGCGATTTTATAGGTAACCAGGTTATCGGTCACTGTATATTCATCTGGTTTAGTTACGGCAAGTAAAGTTGTTTCTTTTTTAAAATCAACTTTAAAATTTCCTATGTTATCTACATAAGCAATGGTGTTGCCTCCTATCTTAAATGATTTTGTAGGAAGGTATTCCAACTGGCGGATAAATCCATTGTCGAACGCCTGTAGGTTGCCGCGAAAATCCTGGAAAGCACCAAGGTATTGTCCATAAGATTTTAGAAAAAGGCCAGGGAGTAGTATGGAAAGTAAAACAAGCCTGTGCATTTTTCAAATCATTTTTTAAAAGGAAGGACAGTTCCCCACTGTAAATTTTTTCTTTACTGGTTTGCATTTAAACTGAATGCTGCACGAAAGTTCGTGTGAGCCTGCAGATACGTTACCCAATTTAGAAAGTGTAATATCATAACTATATCCAAATTTATAAATTCCTTGCTGGAATCCAACTAAGGCAATTAAGGCATCCCCAGCTCGGTACCATAAGCCCCCAACGATTGGTCCCTTAATAGCATATATTCCCAGGTTAAGGTGTTTAAAATCCTGCTGCTGCATATAAATAATATTCGGAGAAATATATGTGTCAGTTCCTCTTCCGCCAACGGGGAGCATAGCGCCGGCATGGGCGGTATATTTAATTGGCAATCTGCTATCACCTCCCATTAATGATTCGTTAGGTTGAGTTAAATGATGCATGGCAAACCCTCCGAAAAACTTTTTGCTGAATAATAATATACCCGAAGAAATATCTAGGTTGCTCGCAACGTTGTTGCCCGGAGTTTCTTTTGTTTTGTTGATGAATCCGAGTTTAGGATCTATCTGATCTCCAAAAGTTAGTTTACTCCAATCCAATACTTTCTGCGCATAGGTAGCCTGGAAGCCGGCTCTTAATGAAAGCTTTGGTGATAGTGCAAGCTGGTATGCATAAATGCCACTTATATTTGTAGTGTTTATTGTTGCCTGACCTGCTTCATCGCGTGTGACTAAAAGGCCCAAACCTCCTTTTACAGCATCCGCATATTGGTCGTATGACGCGCTGTACGTAACAAAGGTGCCACTAAGTGCGGGCCATTGGTTGCGGTAGTTAAGACATATTCTTGGACACATTGCGCTTCCCGCAAATGCCGGGTTTAGGTATAAAGGGTTAGCATAAAATTGCGTAAACCCCGGATCCTGTGCCATGCCTTCAATAGCAAGAGTAAGAATAATGGTTAAAGAGAGTATAAGTTTTTGCATGGGAGTTATTTTATGATTTATATATATGACGCACGCTAAAAAAAAGGTTGCCTGGAAATCAAAATAATTTAAAGCACCTAAAGTCTTTAACTAAATAGACGTAACAATGAGAATTTTCGAAAAATTATTTATTCCCTGTGGAATCCTGCTTAGATC
>CAZQIC010000157.1:0-9774 GCA_964593555.1 uncultured Bacteroidia bacterium
AAACTTTTTTCTAACTTTATGTTCTTAATATCTTATTCGGTATAAACTCTAATGTGTGTATTTATTTCTACGACAAAGTTAATATCAATTTTGCAGGGATTTAGCAATTAGAGGTCGTATATTTGTACTGATGGAACGCAAGAAAATAATTGTCATCGGCGGCGGCTTCGCAGGACTTAATTTAATACGAAAATTAAAAGAAGACCTGTTTGATGTATTGCTCATTGACAAATTAAACCATCACCAGTTTCAACCCTTATTTTACCAGGTAGCCACTTCACAAATAGAGCCTTCTACTATTTCATTTCCGCTTCGCAAAATTTTTCATAACAGAAAAAATATGCAGATACGAATGGCGGAAGTACAAAGTATAAATCCGGCAGCCAATACAGTCCACTCTTCCATAGGCGATTTTCCTTATGATCATTTAGTAATTGCTTCCGGCTGTAAAACAAATTTTTACGGCAACCAGGAACTGATGAAATACTCTTACAGTTTAAAATCGACCTACGATGCCATAAAATTAAGAAACGCTGTTCTCGAAAATTTCGAAAAATTACTTTCAGCAAGTGAAGATGAAAAGGAATCACTGCTCAACATTGTTATTGTTGGCGCAGGCCCTACGGGTGTAGAGTTAGCCGGCTCTTTCGCCGAGATCAAAAAAAACGTCCTGCCAAAAGATTTTCCCCTTCAGGATTTTAAAGACATGAAAATTATTTTGCTCGAAGGCGGGCCGGCTACACTGGGCAGAATGAGCGAGCTTGCAAAAAAAGCTTCAAATGATTATTTAACAAAAATGGGAGTTGAAATCACTACGAGTATTGTAGTGAAAGAATACGATGGCAATACTGTTACGCTAAGTGACGGCCAAAAAATAAAAAGCAAAAATGTAATATGGACCGCAGGCGTATCTGGAAATATTATCCCAGGCTTAGATGAAAGAGTTGTAATGGCGAATGGAAGATTCGCCGTGAGCAGGCACAATCTTATTCAGGGGTATAAAAATATTTTCGCCATTGGCGACATCGCCTATATGGAAACTCCTATTTATCCGAAGGGTCATCCGCAATTAGCGAATGTTGCCATTGGACAGGGAAAAAATCTGGCAAAGAATTTAAACGGATCAGTAAAAAATAAAATGTTTAAGTCTTATGAATATACAAACCTGGGCACCATGGCCACCATTGGTAAAAACAAAGCGGTTGTCGATTTGCCTTTCTTAAATTTTAAAGGTTATCTCGCGTGGTTTGTATGGATGTTTTTACACCTGATGCTTATACTAAGTGTAAAAAATAAACTGATCGTTTTTATCGAGTGGGCATGGAATTATGTTACAAAAGATTCTTCACTACGTTTAATTCTAAAAGAAAGTGACCGGAAATAAACACGATATATCATCGAAGCAGGATATAAAATTGTTGGTCGACAGTTTTTACAAAAAAATTATTCCCGATCCAAACATGGGTTTTATATTTACCGATGTGGCAAAAATTTCATGGGATGTACATATTATCAATATGTATTCATTTTGGAATACAGTATTATTAGGAGAGGATTCGTACAAAGGCAACCCAATGATAAAACATCTGGAATTAAATGATAAAGTGCCGCTTACCAATGAACATTTTAATCGATGGCTGCAGCTGTGGGAAGAAACCATTAATGAAAATTTCAACGGAGAAAAGGCTAACGAAGCTGTTATACGAGCGAAAAATATTGCAGCAGCAGTGGAATCGAAAATAGCGCTAAGAAAAAAAGACAATTAATAACTATCGCAAAATTGTATTCCTAATTTTGTATTGAGCTAGCAAAAAATTTCTGAGAGCAGTTAACGAACAATCAACAACAATTAACTATATCAAAGTGAAACGATATATACTTTATATACTTATTGCAATCGCCGCAACCTATATTGTAAGGGCGCTACTTTATATCGGCGTTCGAAAAAATAAAATTGGCGAATACGATAAACTCAATACCATCTTTTTTAAAACAAGTAATTTCGAAAATATCATCATAGGATCTTCCCGATCTGAATCACACTTTAACCCAGATATTATTAAAAAAGAAGCCGGCCTCAGCACTTATAATATGGGAATGGAGGGAGAATTTATGCCGTTGATATTTGGCATACTTCAGTCGTATCTCGAAAAAAATAATCCACCCAAAAGAGTTTTTTTAAATGTAGATATTCACCCCTACACTGGAGAAATTGTAGTGAATCGCTTTCCGCGTTTCTTTGCTTACCTCAGCAAAAGACCTTTGTATAATGCATTACAGCAAACCGATGATCGTTTCTGGGCATTTAAATATATTCCGTTTTACAGCATGCCTTACTTCAATGATAAATATTTTAACGCGGCAGCGAGAGGTTATACAGGTATTGAAAGTGATTTTGATAAAAGTTTTATTGATGGTCATGTTCCCATCCCCAATAATATGTACACAGATGTTGACACTGCAGATTACGCACCCTTTCAATCCTTACCTCAGCCAATCATTTTCAGTAGTCTCGATTCTATAATCAACATCTGCAAAGCCAAAAACATCAAACTGTATTTTGTTTTTACGCCCATGTATTACAAAGGATTTAATGCTGTTTCAAATGGCGTTGAGCTCACCAGTAAATTTAAATCCATTGCAACACAGCACAACATCACCTGTTTTGATTACACCCTCGATTCCATTTGCAATTACAATACAAATTTTGCAGACCCTTATCACCTCAATAAAAAAGGCGCGGAAGCCTTCAGCCATAAGTTTTCTTATGCTCTTAAGTCATCCCTTATAGGAAATTAGACTACAAATAATATCATAAATTTATCTTGCCTGCGTTTGTCGCTATTTTGATCTTTGTATAATTGAGGTTTAGCTATTTTTTTATACAACAAACGAGCTAAAAGAGCTCATTTTAGGCAATATTTTTCTCAATTTCCCGTTTTTTTGATGATTTTGCTCAAATTCACTAACTTTAATACTTCATGTTTAATAAAAAACAGGCGTTATTTGCCTTAACAATAATCATATCAATTTCCACTTTTGCACAAGCCCCAAAATACAGTAATGAATTTTTGGCGATTGGTGTTGGAGCAAGAGCATTGGGAATGTCTAATGCTTATGTCAGTTCGGTAAATGACGTAAGTGCCGGATACTGGAACCCTGCTGGTTTATTAAATATTAAAAGTAACCTGGAGGTCGGACTGATGCACTCTGAATATTTCGCTGGCATTGCTAAATATGATTATGCCGGTATAGCAGCAAGAATTGACAGTGCAAATTCTATCGGCGCAACTTTTATCCGTTTTGGTGTCGACAATATTCCAAATACTACCGAGCTTATTGATGCGCAAGGCAATGTAGATTACGATCGCATTACCACTTTCTCCGCAGCAGATTACGCTTTTATTTTTTCGTATGCCCGTACTCCCAATATAAAAGGCCTTCGCCTGGGAGCAAATGCAAAAATTGTTCGCCGTAAAGTGGGTGATTTTGGAGGCGCTTGGGGATTTGGAATTGATGCCGCTGCGCAATATGATTACAAAGATTGGAAATTTGCAGCTATGGCTCGTGACATTACAACTACTTTCAATGCATGGAGTTATACCTTAAGTGATGATGTAAAAAATGTTTTTACCATTACGGGCAACGATATCCCCGAAAATTCCGTAGAAATTACTTTACCAAAATTATTATTAGGCGGCGCACGAACTTTTAAATTTTATAACGACAAAATTTCATTGTTAAGTGAACTTGATCTTGATGCTACCTTCGATGGAAAAAGAAATGTATTTATCAAGAGTAAAGCTGTCAGCATAGATCCGCACATTGGTATTGAAGCAGGTTATATGGGAATTGTATTCTTAAGGGCGGGGATTGGGAACATTCAAAAGTCCACTGATGTTGTCGGCAAAAGAATTACCACCTTTCAACCAAATATGGGTATTGGAGTAAAAATTAAAAAAGTAACTATTGATTACGCGCTAACAGATATTGGTGACCAATCTGTTGCATTGTATTCGAATGTATTTTCATTAAAGCTTGATATAGATAAGAAACCTGAATGAGGAACTTTTACTTCCTGGTAATTTTCATTTGTATTTCTTTTTCTTCTTATTCTCAGCCTTATGGGAACGAGTGGATAAATTATTCTCAAACATATTACAAGTTTCCTGTTACACAAAAAGGAATTTACCGTCTCGACTCTGCCGCCCTTGCAGCATCAGGTATTCCCATCGCAAGTATCGACCCTCGTAAAATTCAAATTTTCGGAAGAGGAGAAGAACAATACTTATACGCCAAAGGCGAAGCGGATGGTGCTTTTAATTCGACAGACTATATTGAATTTTTAGCTTTACCAAACGATGGCTTTTTAGATTCGCTGATCTATCAAAATAAAAGTGCAGGGCATCCAAACCCATATTACAGTTTATTTAATGATACCGCATTTTATTTTCTAACCTGGAATAATTCCACTACCAATAAAAGATATACAATTGAAACCGACACCGCCTTTTCTTCCTATACCTCCAGCATTTATTTTTTAAAGGAGCGTCTCATTTCTTTTGGCGATATCTATTACGGCGGCGAAACATTTGGAGGAATAAATGTTACCGATGCAGAATATACAAACACAGAAGGTTGGTTTAGTAGCTCCTTCGGCCTTGGCGGATCTCAATCCCTTCCGCTTAATACACAAGGCGCATACATGGCGGGGCCCGCAACCGCGACTGTAAATGTTCGTTTTGCCGGCGAAAGTAATTATGCAAGTCTGTACCCTGATCATCATACAAGGATTGCATGTGGAACATATACCAAGGATACAATCTATGATGGTTACCAACTAAATAATTTTAATTTTCAATTGCCGATTACCGATCTTTCCTCCTCCACCACAAACTTAACTGCATCAAGCATCAATGATCTTGGCGCTCCGTCAAACCCGGACAATACCGCCGTAGTATTTGCATACATAAAATATCCTCACATCGTTGACATGGAGAGTCTCTCTTCATTTGAATTTTTCCTTCCCGATAACACATCTCAATCAAAAGCCTTTATCAACGTAAGTAATTTCAATGACCTTGGCGCGGGCAGCCATTTGTTCGATCTAACCAATCATAAATATATTCCCGTTGTTAAAAGCGGGGCAATGAATAAAGCAATTATTCCAAATGGGGCCAATGAAAAAAAATGTTATATCACTTCTGTAAGCAATATTCATAACGTCATTACACTTTTCCGCGCCGGGAACAACGGAACATTTACAAATTTTTCAACTAATGCGCCTGATTCTGCTTTTATAATTGTCACACATAAAAGTTTAATGGCAGAAGCAAATAATTACAAAACATACAGGAGCACCGATCCGCTTGGAGGACATTTTACTGTAGTGATCGCTGATATAGAAGAATTGTACGAACAATTTACTTATGGAATAAATAAAAATCCGCTTGCGATCCGGCGCCTTGCAGATTTCGCTCTTGATACATGGCCCAGCGATCCACAAAACCTGTTTATTATTGGCAAATCTATTCATGCAAATAATTACAGAAGAAATGCGAGCAATTATGCAAATACGCTGGTTCCGTCTATTGGCAATCCTTCCTGTGATAATCTTTTTACTGCCGGGCTCAATGGCACATTGTTGCAGCCTGCGATTCCCACTGGAAGGCTTGCAGCAAAAATTCCGGCTGAAGTAACTTTTTATCTTGATAAAGTAAAAGACTTTGAAGACAATGCTCCTGAAGCCTGGATGAAAAATGTGCTTCATTTTGGAGGAGGAACAAGCGCAGTTCAACAATCAGAGTTGAAAAATTATTTGAAAGATTATGAAGATATAATTGAAGACACTCTTTATGGAGGCAACGTTTATACATTTTTAAAAACATCCACTGCTCCAATACAAATAAATACTTCCGATTCTCTTAAGCGCCTTATCGAAGGCGGTGTTTCATTGTTGACTTTCTTTGGTCATGCTTCCGGAACAGGTTTCGACCAGAGTATTGACCAGCCAAGTAATTATGACAACAAAGGAAAATATCCGCTTTTGCTTGCTAATTCCTGCTTTGCGGGCGACTTGCACTCAACAGGGCTTAGCTCATCAGAAAAATTTGTTATCATAAAAGACAAAGGTGTAATTGGTTATATTGGTTCTGTCTCACTGGGAGTTCCCTATGCCTTGAATAATTTTTCCAGAGAATTCTATAAACAACTCTCCTATGTAAATTATGGAAAAGGAATTGGCAAACAAATGCAGCAAGCTATCACTTTATCTCAAGGTAGCGGAACAGATCCCTTCCAGAAATCAGCCTGCCTTGAAATGACATTGCATGGGGATCCTGCTGTGGTTCTTAACGCGCATGTATTGCCAGATTATACCATCGCCAATTCCGATGTCTCTTTTGATACTCAATCGAAGGTTGATTCGTTCACCCTGTTTGCTAATTTTACCAATATTGGCCGGGCGATCAGGGATTCGTTTTTTGTTGAAGTACAGCGAAGATTTCCAAACGGCGATATTGAACAGGTTTTTAAAAGAGTACCTGCTCCTTTTTTTAAAGGCTCTGTTTCATTTACGCTTCCTATTGATTTTTCCAGAGGTATTGGATTAAATAAAATAAAAGTTACACTTGATTCTTACCTTGGGATTAATGAGCTTTCAGAGTTAAATAATTCAACCAATCCTGAAGTTGATCTTTTATTGTATGGAAATGGAATTGCACCTGTTTATCCTTACGAGTACGCGGTAATACCAACCAATACCGTTACACTTAAAGCATCAACAGCCAACCCGCTCGCGAAGCCAAGAAATTATATTATACAAATTGATACCACCGATGAATTTAATTCTCCTTTCAAAAAAACAACAACTATCAACAGTCCGGGAGGTGTAATTACCTGGACCCCGCCAATTACATTAACAGACAGTCTTGTATGCTTCTGGAGAGTAAGCGCTGATTCTATTGACACAAGCGGATATCGCTGGAGAGAAAGTTCTTTTCAATATATCATTGGGAAAAGAGGATGGGGACAAGCTCATTTTTTCCAATTTAAGAATGATGAGTATCAATTTGTAAAACATGATAGGGGCACGCGAAAATTTATTTTTGTGAATGATGTAAAAACACTTCGTGTACAAAATGGAGTATTTCCCATTACCAACTTCACTGAAATAAAGTATGGCTTTAACTCTTCCTGGTTTACACCCTGGGGCTGTGCCTGGGGCGGGTTCAATTTTGCATGGATTGATTCCATAAGTGGCGATTACAAACCTAGTATTCCTATGGGTGGTTCATTGGGCCAATACGGCAATCTGCATTGCGATCAAAGCAGGCCTCTTCAATGGTTCTCTTTTGGTAACGATTCTGCGCAGCGATCACTCATGCGCAGTTTTATTGACTCTGTTCCTAATGGCGCATATGTATTGGCATATTCTATAGACTTTGATGGCCAGGCCTATAAGACGAATATTCTTAACGATACGCTTACTTACCAGGCTTTTGAAAAATTTGGCAGCAACTATATTCGCACGCTAAAAGATACTGTACCTTATATTATTTGGGGTAAAAAAGGTGCGCCGATTGGTTCGGCCAAAGAAAAAGTGGGAACATCAAAAAGGGATTTTATAACCCTTACAGATACGTTCGTTACTAAATGGGGACAAGGTTTTGTTGAATCGGAAGTTATTGGTCCGGCTTTAAATTGGGGGTCATTGCACTGGAGACAGCATGCATTGGAAAACCCGACAAAAGATAGTATTGTACTTAAAGTCATTGGTATTACAGCTACAGGAACTGAAAATGTTTTAGCTGTTTTTCCTCCTGATTCACAGGAGGTGCTTTCCCTTTCTACATACGCAAACGCAGGCTTGTACCCGTATTTAAAACTAAAAGCCTTTGCTAAGGATGATTCGCTTACCACCCCTCCACAAATTGATCGCTGGCAGGTTTTATATACTCCTGTTCCGGAAGCTGCATTAAATCCGCCGCTTGCCTATAGCCTATATGACGATACATTGCAGGAAGGTGATCAATTAAAAATGGTAATGGCCATTCAAAATATCAGCGAATATGATTTTACCGACAGTATGCTTATCAGTTATTGGGTGGTTGATAAAAACAGGGTCAAACATAACCTTCCTTTTAAATTAAAAAATCCTCCTTTTGTTGCCGGAGCAGTAATTATTGATACAGTATTATTTGATACGGAAAACTTTGACGGACACAACAGCTTATGGATCGAAGCAAATCCAATTGGAAATATTAATTCTCAATTAGAACAATATCACTTTAATAATATCGCACAAATCAATTTTTTTATAGGCGGCGATCGTATTAACCCCCTGCTGGATGTAACGTTTGATGGAATACATATTTTAAATGGCGACATTGTTTCACCTAAACCGGGTATCGTTATTCAGTTAAAGGATGAAAATCGTTTCCTCGCGCTCAATGACACTTCCGACTTTGCGGTATTCATTAGAAAGCCCGGAGCAACCATTGATGAAAGAATATATTTTGGCCCCGAAATGACTTTTACGGAAGCGGTACTTCCCCATAACAGCTGTAAAATAAATTATATGCCTTCATTCCCAATGGATGGAACTTACAAACTTATCGTACAGGCTGAAGACCGATCTGATAATGTTTCGGGGGCTTTGAGTTATGAGATCAACTTTGAAGTCATTAATAAATCAACCATTACGGAAGTGCTAAACTATCCAAACCCCTTTTCTACTTCTACCCGATTTGTATTTACACTTACGGGCTCCGAAGTACCGCCGATATTTAAAATACAAATACTTACAGTAACAGGTAAAGTGGTGCGTGAAATTAAACAGGACGAAATTGGCCCTATTCATATTGGAAGAAATATTACCCAATATGCATGGGATGGCAAAGATGAATTTGGCGACAGGTTAGCGAACGGCGTTTATTTGTACAGGGTGGTAACCCAGCTTAATGGCCAATCTATTGAGAAGCGCGAATCGGGGGCAGATGATTATATTACCAAAGGGTTTGGCAAAATGTATATTATCCGTTAAAAATTTATCTAATCCATTAAACCTTTCATATTTTAATAAGTCTATAATACATAAAACGATACGATATGAAATAGCCATAATTCTAACGGGATACAAACCGAAAATGAATATGGCGTATTCCATATGACATTAAAAACAAAAACATTTACACATGAAATCCAAAAGATCTTATTTACTGTTTTGCCTTTTAGGCATACTAATGTTGGGGAATATTAATGCCTTTGCACAAATGCCTGCTAAAAATGCCCATGGCAAACCAGGCGTTGCAAAGAAAAAGTTTGCAGATAAAACTCATGCCCGAAAAGCGATCAGGAAAACTGCTATTGTAATAAGAAATGCACAGCTAAAAGTAAAGGCCAATAAAAATTATACGGGCGATCTTTCAAGAGCGATCGCACATCAGCGTTTTGCAAGGAAAATGTACATAAAAGGAATGTATGTCAAAGCACTCCGCCATACACGCGCAGCACGCATATTTGCCCGTAAAGCAATTAAAGCAAACAAAGGAAGCGATATTGCTGAAGCAAATTTCACTCCTGAGGAAGAAGAGTTGATGAAAGATTCTCCAAGCGATCAGGAACTGATGGACGAAATAGTACGTGAAGAAGCGAAGCCCGTTATTGATGATTCTAAATTTGCAAACGAAGCATCGGACATCGATTTGGGTGAGAATGAATAAAGGGGAGTTCTAAAAATCAAATTGTTAATAAATAACGATATAACTAATTGAT
>CAZQIC010000158.1:0-4247 GCA_964593555.1 uncultured Bacteroidia bacterium
TCTAAAAAAAAATACGGTTACATTTGTTAAAATCAATTAATAGAACCTCCCTTTACATTTATCGGATTGTCCTCTACAATTAATAATCTTTTTTTAGCGATTACAGCTGCGTTATACCCTTTATTTTTATTCAGATCTGCCGTATGTGTACTATCTGCCTTATCAAATGGCATTGTAAATAAAAACTGGGTTCCAATTTCTTCTTGACTTTTTACTTCTATTTTTCCTCCCTGCAATTCTATCAATTGTTTGGCAATACTTAAACCAAGACCAGTACCTCCATAATACCTGCTGGTATGTGATTCTGCTTGCCTGAATCTTTCAAAAATGAATGGCAACTTATCCGAGTGAATTCCAATCCCGGTGTCTTTAACAGAGAATTGAATGTAATTAATCTCGTTTTCTTCCTTAAGAAGTGTTGCAAATACGTCTACACAGCCCTTGTTTGTAAACTTAATGGCATTACCAACAAGATTAATTATTATTTGTGATAAACGAAGCGGATCTCCTATTACGATCTCCGGTAAATTTGAATCAAAAGTAAATGAGAGGTACAGTTTTTTTTCTTTTGCTTTTTGAGCGAACATTGAACTCAATGAATTGAATGCACCTCTGATATCAATAGGCTGTTTCTCAAATGACATCATACCCGACTCCATTTTTGAAACATCAAGTATGTCATTAATGATCCTCAATAAATTTTCACCGGAGGTTTTTATGATTTTCACAAAATCCTTTTCCTCCTCCCCTAAACTCCTTTTTAACAATAGATCAGTAAATCCAAGTATCGCATTCATCGGAGTGCGAATCTCATGACTCATGTTTGCAAGGAAGGCTTCCTTTAATATCGCAGATTCCTCGGCAAGTTTTTTTGCTTCAATTAATTTTTTTTCCGCCTCTTTTACAGTTGTAATATCTTCAAATACAGCAATTGCATATTCAATTTTCCCTTCCGAATCCTTTATACTCGTTGCATTTATCCTGAGCGGAATACGGGTATTACCTTTGTGAATTTCCATATCTTCCACCGAAAGATCCATTTCGCCTTGCAGGACTCTTGCTATCGGCTGCTTTTCGCCAGGATATAAATTATTGGTCCCAGCAATATAGGAGCCATATACTTCCGGCAAATCTGTAACTGTAGAACCTACTATGATCCCTTTACCAAGAATTTCCGTAGATTTATTGTTTGCGTAATATGGCTTTCCTTCTGCATCGAGCACATAACTCCAACAGGAAGACTCTCCAAGAATTTTTTGATGCGTGTTTCGTTTTCCAGGACTTTTTTCTCTGAACGTACTCTTCGGTTATAATCTTTAATAAAAAAATACAGTGTGATGATGACAATGCCTATCGCTAAAAAAATACTTATAACAATTGTGTTAAGAACCCTTGAATAATTTCTCTTCGATGTATCAAGTCTCTCAGATAATAAATATTCTTCACTGGCAATGAATGAATTCATAGATGCCCTTAATTTTGTCATTAAATTCTCACCTTCATCTGTCATTATAAGTTTTTGCGCGGATTCGTAACCTTTGTTTTTTCTGTCCAAAATTACTTCCTCCGCGAATTCTATTTTCAATTCAATGATCCGTCGAATAGAATCGAGCAAATTTTTCTGTGAAGGATTATCTTTGATAAGATTTTTTACCTCACCAAAGGCACCTCTGAAATCTTGTTTGCTATGTTCATATGGTTCAAGGTATTTTTCATTACCTGTTATAACATATCCTCTTTGCGATGATTCGATCGCCTGAATATCAAGCAAAATGTTTTGTGTTGTTGAAATTACTCTTTGTGTATGAAGCACCCATTCTGATGTATCACCGTATTCATTTGTTGTACGGTAAGCATAAAACCCGACAGATGCGAGAATTAAAATGCTGAGACAAAAAGCTGATATTATTCTTAATTTTCCGGTCATGGACTAAAAATACTAAAAAGCCTCTCATTAAGAGAGGCTTTAACACCTTATGGGTTGCATTTACCGAACCCTTTTAGGCCCTTTTCAAGTCAAGACTGAAAATAATTTCATTACCATTTTAATGGTCAGTACTACTGAATAAGTTAGTGACTTCTTTTCCCTTTTGTTATTAAATGCAGTAGTTTTTCCTGTATATACTGTGTCCATACAGGTGAACAGGAATCGTAACATTCAATTTCGGGAACTAAACCTATATGCGTAAATCGAACTTGCGTTTTAGCACCTTGTCTTGAAATTTCAAAACAGATTTTTGTATTTGTCCATTCACTTTTATCTTCCAAAAAATTCAATTTACTGTCAGTAACGAGCCAAACTATTTTTTTGCCCGGAATTAATTCAACTAATTTTTGTTTTGAATAATGCATTCCTTCTCCTGCCCTAAAGGTAAATTCATCATTCAGTTCCTCGGAGTTCCCTTCAAATTTTTCTCCATACAATCCTGACCACCAACCACGAACATTTTTGATGGCGCTGAATACTTCCTGTGCATTTTGGTCTACCATGATAGTAGTTGTAAAATCTTGTGAAGCCATAAATTACTATTTAAAAATCGTCTGAGTTTTTATTTTAATAATTTGTCAACCAGCTTCTGTATCCTTGGACCAATAATTAAAATAGCCGGAATTACTACTAGGTAAGCCATTGCCCATGATCGTAGCCAGATATTCAAAAACCTTTCGGTATATCCTATATTAACAGAGATAAGTGTAAATGAAATTATGCCTGTTGTAACGATGCCCATTATCAAGGCAAAAGCTATTTTATTTTTACTCATAGGAGATTTTTACTTTTCAAAGAATACGCGAACACTTTCGTATTTTATGATTCTATTTTTTTATAAGCGCTACTTGACCGATATGATACTGTAAATGATTTGTGCGACCGATAACAACATTTAATCTGTTTCTGTGTGGTTCTTTTACAAAATCTTCTTCTGATACGGAGCTGTGTTTTTTAAACCATTCGTCCACACTTAAATTATTAAAGTGTGTTGCCAGTTTAGAATTTACAGCTTCCCAAACGGCTCTTAACTCTTTCGCAGAAGGTATTTCTGAAACAGATCTATCGGGCTTTGTCAAAAAGGCGTCTTCTAAATGTGGATAAAGTTGCGGTCCAAAATTAAGCAGGGGCAACATTTTGTCGTGTACAGCCGCCAAATGTCCTAATAAGTAAAGAGCCCTGTTTCTACCCGGAGAAACTTCCTTTTGCAAATCTTCATCCGTAAATGAATTAAATATTTTATACGCAGTTTCTAATCTTGAGTTCCATGCATCAAGCACTGGTTTTACTATTAATTGTTTTTGTGTTTCCATGTTTTATAATTTTAATGTGCGAACAAAGGTATGTAATTAAACTTGCAAAATGCAAGTTTAATTTTATATTATTTACTATCTTTATATTGAAATGAAAAAGCGGGTTAAAGAAATTATTGAAAAGCGGTCTGAATGCCCTATTTCCTGTACCATGGATCTGGTTGGCGACAAGTGGTCGTTGCTCATTATAAGAGACTTATTATACTTGGGAAAAACCACATACAATGAATTTTTAAATTCAAACGAGAGCATTTCCACCAATATATTAAATGATAGGTTAGTGAAACTTACAGAAGTTGGATTGATTACGTATACGGGCAGCTCAAAACGAAAAAAATATGAGCTTACTAAAATGGGGCAAGATCTAAAACCCGTGCTCGAATCAGTTGCGATATTTGGAATGAAACACTCTACTGCTGATAAACCGTTTTTACAAAAGGTGAAGAAGGTGATGAATTTATAGAGTTATGACTTTCACAATCACCTGGGCTTTTTCATTTGTTCGATGGCTGCCAACCTTCAGGGGCGACACCCATAATTTCTGTAGCAATACCAAGCGTTTGATAAGTATCAAAGAAAGTCATCCGGGCGATGGGATGGTCCACTTCCCAGACAAACTATAACCTTGCTCGTGGTGGGGAGAGCCCGCGATGCCCATCCCCTAAAAATTTCATTGACGCTTCGATGTCCCTTACCACCCATCCGATTTGGGCCAGTTCGAGTCCTGCAATGGCGTTGCTGATATTTGTCATATTAATTTAAATTGAGGCTATGTGTTAAATCAAAAAACCTCTCTGAAAATGAGAGGTTTTAGTACCCAGTGCCGGAATCGAACCGGCAAGGAAGTGAATCCACTGGTGTTTGAGACCAGCGCGTCTACCGGTTCCGCCAACTGGGCAAGTTTCGACAAGCGTTCGACTGAGCTCACGCCGAAGTCTCAACAAGAC
>CAZQIC010000158.1:4257-9407 GCA_964593555.1 uncultured Bacteroidia bacterium
CCCTAAAAATCATGCTTTTACTCCTTCGATGTAATTTGGTAGCCCTTTATAATTTAAAGGGATGCGAAAATATTCATTTGTTTTGAGATGTCAAAAATTATATGCCTAAAACATCAGGAAAAAGACCCTTATTTCAAGCCCCAATACTACCGCAAAACGGTGGTTTGGGATAAGCTCAACTAACAAGTTTTTATCACATCCCTAAGGCCATGACAAAAACTTGAGTTTCACTAATAAAATTCGTATATTCGCAACCCTTTTAAAAACATGGATACCGCACCTATTAACCTGTTTTCCGGACAAAGCACCACAACTTTGGCAACTGATATTGCCAAACAGTTTGGGCAGCCACTCGGAAAAATTAGTTTTAACCGTTTTAGTGATGGTGAATTCCAGGTATCCTATGAAGAAACTGTAAGAGGAAATCATGTATTTGTTATTCAAAGCACTAATCCTCCGGCGGATAATTTATTGGAGTTATTATTAATGGTTGATGCGGCACGCAGAGCATCTGCAAAACAGGTGATCGCAGTACTTCCTTATTTTGGTTTTGCAAGACAAGACAGGAAAGATCAGCCACGTGTAGCGATTGGAGCTAAACTTATTGCTAACTTACTTTCGGCAGCAGGAATTTCAAGGATCATCACAATGGATCTGCATGCGGACCAGATTCAGGGCTTTTTTGATGTGCCAGTTGATCATCTTTATGCTTCATCTATATTTATTCCATATATACAAAGTCTTAACCTGCCAAATTTAACTATGGCAGCTCCTGATGTTGGGGGATCTAAAAGGGCAAACGCATATTCTAAATACCTTAACAGCGATATGGTTATTTGCTACAAACAAAGAGCCAAAGCAAATGTGATCTCGAGCATGACCGTTATTGGTGATGTAAAAGGAAAAGATATTGTATTGATCGATGATCTTGTTGATACCGGTGGTACGCTCACCAAGGCTGCGGATATGATGATGGAAAGAGGCGCTTCAAGTGTAAGAGCTTTGTGTACACATGCGGTTCTCTCGGGAAAGGCATACGAGAATATTGAAAAATCAAGTTTAAAAGAATTGATAGTGACTGATACCATACCACTGAAACAAAAAAGCGATAAGATAAAAGTACTTTCAGTAGCGGATCTTTTTGCAGATGTATTTCACAAATTGGTAAATCACGAATCCATCAGTTCACATTTTATTTGTTAAAATTTTACCCGCATAAAAAATAAAAATAATGATGACGGTGTTCTGCGGGAAACATCTTAATCAAAAAACAAAACAAAAATGAAAACAGTATCTATTAGCGGTTCACCAAGAGTGAACGTAGGGAAAAAAGATGCAGTTGAGTTGAGAAGACAAAATCTTGTGCCATGCGTAATTTACGGTGGTAAAGAACAAGTACACTTCTCTGCTGCTGATGCACAATTTAAACCTTTGGTTTATACACCAGATGCAAGCCAGGTAAAACTTGAAGTTGGCGGAAAAGAATATCAAGCAATAATGCAGGACATTCAATTTGACCGCTTAACTGATAAAATTGTACACGTAGATTTTCTCGAGGTTATTCCGGGCAAAGCAATCAGTATGAATATCCCTGTTAAAACAGTTGGAAGTTCAGAAGGTGTTAAAGCCGGAGGAAAATTATATAAAAAAATGCGTACGTTGAAGCTTAAAGGTTTGGCAGAAAAAATGCCAAATGATATTACGCTTGATGTTACTAATTTAAATATCGGAGATTCTGTAAAAGTGAGCGATATAAAAATCGACGGAATTACTACACTTGATATTCCAACCTCAACAATAGTTGCGGTGAGAGTAACAAGAAACGTAGTTGAAGAAACTCCTGTTGCAGGTGCTACTACAGCTCCGGCTGCAGGTACTGCTGCTCCAGCTGCAGGTGCTGCTGCTCCGGCTGCAGGTGCTGCAAAACCAGCTGCTGATGCAAAAAAACCAGAAGCTAAAAAGTAATAACAGGTTAAGCCACGGTGAGTAAGTATTTGATTATAGGCCTAGGTAATATAGGCGATCAATATGCTCGAACCCGGCATAATATTGGTTTTCAAAAACCGGATGTATTTGCAAATGCATCCGGTTTTTTGAATATATGAGCAAACTTCTTATCGTCGCCGTTGGAAACATTGGAGACGAAATACTCCAATACATGCCACAATATTTTTAAATTCATCGAATTCAGAGTATGAAGTTTAAATTATTATTAGGAAATAAAAAAAAAGACAAAGCAAAAAAAAGGTTTAATATCATTTTTATGCTTTTTTATTTCCCCGGGGTTTGTTTGGTCTTTATCCTTCCCATCGTTCTGGATCTCCCTCTTTTCATGCTTTTCGTTGGCGCTGGCATTTTTGTAATACTACCTGCTATTACTATTCCCTTTGTTGATAATTATTATTATGGGGAAACCATTGAAGTGGGTAACGATTTCCTGCAAGGGAGTAGATTAGGTAAATTGAATTTCAGTGATATTACCAGTACCGATTTTTTTGCCCCATATAATATAGGCAGAATGGGAGTGAGCGCGCGGTTCGTGATCCTTAAACGGGGGGGTAAAACAATTTTGTTCACGCCATTATTTCTAAAGGACTTTTATGCATTTAAACAAATATTTTTTGAGCGCTTCGATCGCTATCGCCATGTCCCATCCATGACACAAACAATTAGTGTAAAGGCTGGCTATGAAAAAACTGTTTACGTTGGAAATATTGACATCCGCCTGCCTAAAATTACAGGAATGGTTGAATGCTTTTCATTACCTATGGGGAACGAATGGAATCCTAATGAAAGGGAGGAAACGCATCCAACATTGGCTTTTTATATTAACGATGATTCTTATAAAGAGCTACTTAAACTGAATGAAGCAATAATAGATGAGGAGGGGTTTGATGACTTTTTTAAAGTTTCTTTTCAAAAGAAATATATAAATACCTATACGGACCAAAACACATTGGGCCAAATAGTAAAACATATGGAGGACACTATCATTAGGAAAAACTTGGTTGATTTAAAAGCCCCCGACCTTCCATTTGATACGTATTTTTTGATGGATAGTTATTCACTGGATGATAATAGCAAAAGCTTAGTTTTGGTAGCCAGGTATGATGATTCTGCTTTTTTAGTGCATGTAAATAGTATGGTTGTAGTGAAGAATAGACTTATTCTTATTTCTTATACCAAAAATTATAGTGGTGAGAACTCAATCGAAAATGCGTCATCGAGAAGTGACTCTTTTGTAATGAACTTTATTAATGTGAATAAATAACTTAAGTTTTAATCTGTGAGCAAATTTCTTATTGTAGGCTTGGGAAACATTGGCGACGAATACGCTCACACGCGGCATAATATAGGTTTTCAAACACTGGATGCATTTGCAAAAGCATCCGGTGTTTTTTTTTCGCTTGAAAGGCATGCACACATTGCGCAAATAAAATTTAAAGGCCGAACGCTAATTCTCGTTAAGCCTACCACTTTCATGAATCTCAGCGGCAAAGCGGTTAACTATTGGATGCAGACGGAAAAAATTCCGCTTGAGAACGTTTTAGTTATTACTGATGATATTGCCTTGCTATTCGGATCATTAAGAATGAAAGGCAAAGGCAGTGATGGAGGGCACAACGGACTAAAAAATATTTTTGAGACCTTGAATACAACCGAATATGCTCGTTTACGATTTGGTGTTGGAAATGAATTTGCAAAAGGCAAGCAGGTCGATTATGTGTTGGGGGAATGGACCAACGAAGAAATAAAATTATTAGCGCCCCGGATTGAAACCGCAGTTGAAATGATTAAAAGCTTTGCTACTATTGGGCTACAGAGGACTATGAGTTTATATAATAATAAATAAACTTGTTGTGTTCTTTCTTGAAACTTCGACTTTGTTCAATATAAGTTCGAAAAGTAATGAAATCCTATAGCTATCGCATTCGCGGTAGGCTAGGAAAAATCCTAAATCCTGGCTTGTCTCAAACGCTAATACTATTAAGCTAATCCTTCGACTCCGGCCGGAGTCGGGTATATATAGAAGATTGTTTTTACAAACCTACGACCCCGGCCGGGTTCGCACCAAATGCCACTCTTCCAAGATTGACTATCTTTGATCAATCTATTTTCAAAATGACCTTCAAAAAAAAAGGAATTCTTCTTCTTTTTTTATTTCTGCACCCAGACTTTATATCGCATTGTATTTCTCAAACGAATAAAGAAGGCACTTTCCTAGTCGAGGGATTGGTTTATGGATATCGCTATGACCCTGCAAAAAAAATTCTCCAAAAGGAAAAGCAAATTGTACTTGAAGGCACTTTAGATAAAGCCTCCGTCTCCGTTTCTGAAAGCGGGAAAATTTTATCTTCCTCGAAAACAAACAAAAAGGGAGAGTTTCAACTCAAATTGCCTTTTGGAAAAATTTACCAAATTGAAATTTCAAAACAAGGATACGAGAAGAGTATTTTATTAGTCGATATCAGGTCTATCACTAAGAAGAATGTTGGCAATGAAATGAAGTTTATTGGAATGGAATTGATTTTAAATAGTTTTAAATCTAATGATACCTCGCAAATAATTTTTCCTTTCGGAAAGTTGTTCTATAATGAAAAAGCAAGGGCCATGAACTTCGAGCCAAACCTGGGGAAAATCAAAAAAGGGCTGTTTGCTAAACAAGAGGGAGAAAGCACCCCGGTGGTTTTGATGAGAAGAGCAGTTTTAAAAAACAGGAACAATAGCCTCAATGAACCAAAAGATGCAAAAAAAGATATATTAAAAAACATAAAAAAAGACACTAAGGAAAACACTTTCTCAGCAGACACAGTCACAGCAGTAAATACAACTACAAGCTCTCAGGCATCCAAGTTCAAATTATCACGATCACAGGGATATGAATACTTTGCAGATCATTATATTAAAATTCGGGAATTGGAGATCAAGGAAGCGCAGCAAGAACTTGAAAAGGACAGGCTGAATGCAACTTCAAAAGAAGACAGCCTTGAAGTAATGGAGAGAGAGACGCAGTTAAATTCAGCAATTGCTGAACTCACAAGTGCAAAAAAAATAATTGAACTTCAGAAAAATCAAATTTCCACCCAACGGATTTTATTGATCCTGTCGATATGTTTCATGCTGCTACTCTCCGCATTTTCGTTCATGAT
>CAZQIC010000159.1:0-9291 GCA_964593555.1 uncultured Bacteroidia bacterium
AACTTTTTTCTAACTTTATGTTCTTAATATCTTATTCGGTATAAACTCTAATACAAAAAATTATTTTACCAGGTTTATATTTATTATCAGAAAGGCGGTTTATTAAGAGACAAAGACAACCTGAAGCAATTGAATTTATTAATGAGTAACCCTTTGCTTTCTTCAGAAGAAAAAGCGCCGACGATTGAGAGCAAGCGGACGTTTAATCTCATTTACGTTTATTACAGTTATTTAATTGGAAACACAGAGGCCGCATATAAATATACAAAACGCCTTACCGAATTTGTGTATCCCAGCGATGATCTGAAGGGAGAAATAAAATACATTAGTTCCATTCGCAATTTATTATCTACACAATATACATTGAGGAAATTTGCGGATATGGAGGTTTCTTTAAAAAAGTTGCACGAGGTAATTCCCAGGTCAGAGCACTCAACAATTATTCTTGATTATTGTTTAGGCCTGGAGATCGCGCTTTACATTGACACCGGCCGCATACAAAAGGCCATTGCAGTACTTCCACGGGCCGAGCTTGCCATAAAAAATAATGATCGAAACCTCAAACGGTCAGAATATCTTTTGTTGCAATTCAATATTGCCATAGTTTATTTTACCGCCCAGGAATACAACAAGTGTTTGTTTTGGATCAATAATATTCTCAATGAAAAAAACTACCAGCGGAAAGACATTATTGCCTGTGTTAAAATAATGAACCTGCTCGTGCATTATGAATTGGGAAATGCCGAATTGCTGGAATATTTACTGCGAGGTTATGCAAAAGAAATAAAAGATAATTCTTTCTTTATTGAGCGCACTTTTGTGGAATTTGCCAAGAACACCTTTGGTAAGGTGGTTAGCAAAAAGGAAATACTACCCGCCCTGAGCCAGCTCAAAGAAAAAATACTTGGCATGATTTCCAGCGAATCAGAGAAAAAATTACTCGACGCATTTGACATAACGGTTTGGATAGACAGCAAAATCAGCAATAAAAAAATGGAGGCGATTTTGCAGCAACGATATCAAAATACAGCTGCTGCAAAAAACTAATTGCCAACTTATTTATCATTGCTGTAATTCCGCCCCCTGAACAATAAAGCAATTTCATAAATTATAATTCTAACTTCTGGTTTTTTTGTATTTTTATCCTTACTTAGAATGGGAAATGAAGACACCTTCAGATAATCTATATTTATTAATTAAAAGTCTAACAAAGACTGAAAAAAGATATTTCAAACTTTTTGCACGCATGCATGGGGGTGAAGAGGACACCAGCTATGTAACACTTTTTGATACCATTGAAGAACAAGGTGCTTACGATGAAAGTAAAATAAAACAAAAGCTATCCGGAACAGCATTGGCTAAAAATTTAGCTGTTGCAAAAAGCTATTTGTACAAGCTAATACTTAAAAGTCTTTTGCTGTATGGTGCCAACAATGATATTTTTGAAGAAGTTGTTCAGCAATTTACATATGGCAAAATTCTATACAAAAAAGGGTTGCACGATCAGGCACTGGTGCTTATCGAAAAAGCAAAAACAAAAAGCCTGGAAAATGAAATGTTTTTACTCGCTGTAGATATTGAAAAATGGTCGAGGAGAGTTTCGACATGGCAACCGACTTACTCAAATAAAGAAAGTATCGATAAACGATTTGATCAGATTTTTTTGCTTCTAAAAAAAGAAGAGTCTGTTTTAAATCAGCTTCTGTTTAACGATATTCTTATGATCCCCTTGAGAAAAACTCAACAAGCTAGAAAACAGGAAGAAATCGATGAAGTAACCAAGGCGTTAAAGCCTTATATAAAACCGCCAGTCCCACAATATGCTTCGGTATCTTCACAAAGAATGTTTCATGAATCAAAAGCTATCTATTATTTATTTATTGGTGATTTTAATAAGCAGTACGAAGAGATGAGAGCTGCTTTTCACTGGGCTTCAAAAAACAAAAGCAACGTTGTTGTTTACCATAATGCGCTGATCAATTATTTTGTTACGTGCCAGGTGGTGAAAAAGTACGATGAATGCAAATGGATCGTAAAAGAAATAGAAGCCATAGACATTGGCGGCGCATTAAGCGCGGATCTCCAATTAAGCGTTTTGTTTTGGGTAAAATTGTATGTGTGTTTAGGAACAGGAAATTTTGATGAAGGAACGCTCTATGTAAAAAGTGTTGAAAAGCGCGTTCTCTCCCTTGACATGAAAAGTTATTATTACAATTTACAGGGAGGGGCATATGCCGCTGCTTACCTTTTCTTTATTCAAGGCAATTATTCCGAGACGCTAATGTGGCTCAATAAATTTTACTTTTTCAAGAAAAACGAATTTGGCGTTCGTGATGATCTGTTTTTCAAAGCAAGCTTACTTTATATGCTTGTACATTATGAACTCAAAAATGAAGAATTATTAAAATATGTGATTAAACACACGTACAAATGGCTGCTGAAGGCAAATGCACTTAACAATTATGAAAAGACCATTTTAGGCTTTATAAGAAAGGAAATGGCCACCCCTAAAACTCATAAGGAAATGCTGCTCGCATATAAAAAATTAAAAGACAAGTTAAGTCAACTTGCTAAAGACCCTTTAAATATGGTTATTGTAGACCAACTCGATCTTTGTGCCTGGCTGGAAAGCAAAATCGACAAAAGGTCTTTTGAGGAGGTGTTAAAGAAAAAGATCGAGGCCGAATTTTTGAAATAGGCCTATACCATATTCAGCTTTTTCAGCAATTCTTCTTTGTACGATCCGCCAATAGTAATTTGCTTTTTGTTGTCTTCTAGAATAAGATTTGGAGATTCTACCGCAACAATCTTATCAATTCTAACAATGAAAGATCTGTGTGCGCGTACAAAATCTGTTGAAGGAAGTTTTTTCTCGATGTCTTTCATTGTTGAGTGGATCGTATATTTTGCGTTCGCGGTATTTATCACCACGTAAT
Organism: uncultured Bacteroidia bacterium; assembly: GCA_964593555.1. Lineage (GTDB taxonomy): Bacteria > Bacteroidota > Bacteroidia > JAFLBG01 > JAFLBG01 > CAZQIC01. The sequence continues at coordinate 2,937 of CAZQIC010000159.1, forward strand.
CCTTCAGGGCCTCTACAAAATAAATGTCTTTTGTGTTTACTTTCACCAGCCTGGAATTGGCCTTAACAAAAATGATATCCTTGCTTTCCTTCCCCTCAACTAAAGAATAAAGAAGGTCTCTTTCTTTTCTTATTTCTTTTTCCTTCTCGTGTTTATACAATGCCATTTCAATGGAGGTGTGAAGATCAATCTCCTTGAATGGCTTTATAATGTAGCCATAAGGCTCAGCAACCTTCGCTTTATTCAACGTACTTTCATCAGCGTAGGCGGTAAGAAAAATAATAGGGATATTAAATTTCTCCTTTATCTGCGCAGCGGCTTCTATCCCGCTCATATCACCCTTAAGCATAATATCCATCAGCACAATATGAGGCTGGTGCTCTTCCACTGCGGAAATTGCGTCATAGCCATTTGAGCATATCGACAATACGTTATAACCCAGTTTCTTTAAACTTAGTTGGATATCCTTTGCAACAATGCTTTCATCTTCAACAACTATAATATTGGTTTTAGACATAATATGTGATTTTAACTTTTAATCTTTTTACTTTGTTTAAATGTTATCCTAAAATTTGCCCCTGCTGTATTATCCAATTCTATTTTTCCATTCATCTGATCCACCAGTGTTATTACCAACTGCAGACCCAGCGACTGTGTATTCCTGTAATCTACTTCAGCGGGCAGCCCCCTTCCATTGTCTTTTACAATTATCTCCACCTCATCGTCTTTCTGCAAAAGTCCAATAAATAACGCCCCTTTTGTACTCGCAGGAAAGGCATACTTAAGCGTATTGGACACTAATTCATTTAATATTAACCCGCAAGGTATGGCGGAATCAAGATTTAGGAAAACTTCTTCAATCTTAAGTTCTAGCTCTACCTTTTCACCGGTACTAATATACGTATGAACAAGGTTATTAGACAAATTTACTATGTAATCTGAGAACTTTATTCCTGAAAAATCCTTTGTTTGATACAAACTTTCATGTATAAACGCCATTGATTTGATCCTGTTTTGGCTTTCCCGCAGCAGGTTTTTGATATTATTGTCGCTTACATAAGATGATTGCAGGTTTAATATACTTGATATTACCTGCAAATTATTTTTCACCCGGTGATGAACTTCTTTTAACAAAATCTCCTTTTCTTTTAGCGAGTGGCGCACTTTTTCTTCTGCAACTTTTCTCTCTAATATTTCTCTTTGAAGTTGAATATTCGCCGTTTCTGCGATCTCGGCCCTTAATCTTTCTTCATTGAGTTTACGCTCCATGGATATATCGTGAAACACCACCAACACCGCAGGTTTCCCATTGTATACAAAGGTTATCGGCTTATATTCCACATCAATCACCGTTCCTTTTTCCGTGTTTATTTTTGATAATTTAAATCTCACCTGCTTGCCGGCAAGTATAGCGTCCTTATCCTTTGCGATTTGTCCGTGATATTCCGGCAATATCCAGTCGAACATGGAAAGGTTCTTTACTTTTGATAAATTTTTGATCCCAAGGATATCAAGCGTAGCCCTGTTTGCATAGAGTATTTTCCCTTTGTAATCGTGAATAAACGTTCCTTGAGGAGACTGCTCCACCAGATTTTGATACGTTTCGCGGCTCTGGTTAAGCCTTAGCTCCTGTTCCTTTCTTTCGGTAATGTCCGCGATAAACCCCTCTATAAACAACAGCTTTCCCTTATCATCAAAAACCCCTTCCCCCTTTTCCCAGATCCATTTTATTTTTTTCTTTTTGCTGACTATCCTATATTGTATCTCGAAGTGTATATGGTTTTGGAGCGCCTCTTTTATTTCTTTCCTTCCAATTTCTCTGTCTTGGGGAAATACAAGGTCGGCGAAAGCTACTTTCTTATTAAATATGACGTCCTCCTCTTTATATCCTGTTAGTTTTTCACAACCATTGCTCAAGAACAACATTGTCCAGCTCTTATCGTACAAACAGCGGTATGCCATTCCCGGCAAATTGTTCATTAGGGTCGAAAGCGCACGTTCGCTTTCTCTCAACGCCATTTCGTTGGCCTTTCGCTGAGTTATATCGTATGCAACCGTAACCCTGATCTTCCTGTTTTTAAATTTTATATCCTTCCCTTTCGATTCAAGAAAAACTCTCGACTTATCTTTCGTAAATGAAAGCACCTCCATTTTTCCTTTTTTCTTTCCCGTTTTATAAGCATAAGCCTCTTTCTGCATTTCGGGTACAACAAAGTCGTCGATAACTTTTAAGCCAATTATTTCTTTTGCACTTCCATAACCATGTATTTTGGCGAACTGTTCATTCGCATCAATTATTTTTCCGTTCTCGCTAAATGCAATCCCTTCAAAAGCCGACTCAGAAAGCGCCTTAAACCGCTCTTCACTTTCCTTCACATGCGCTTCTGTTTTGTTCTTTTCGGTTACATCAATTGACACGCCAACAGCTCCCTGAATTTTTCCATTCTTATCCTTCAGCGGTTCAATATACTGCTGAAATACTTTTCCATGAGAATGCCTGTCACAAATTATTTTTTTTCCTCTTAGTGCGCCACTAATAGCATTCAGAATTTCTACTTTATCATTATCGCCTCTTAGCAGACTAATCACATCTTTCCCGATATATTTTTTTGATGTTTCCTTCAAGCCCGGACCCACCAGGCTGGTGATGATCCGTTTTTTATCTACAGTCCATATACTAAAGGGTAATTGCTGAAAAATTATATCAAGACTTATTTTGCTTTCGAAAGATTCAAGTTCTGCATTTTTTTCTGCTGAAATATCTTTTGCAATGGTGTACGCATGAACAACCTTTCCCTTTTTTATAATTGGGATGACATATGTCTCATACCAGGATTTTGTTCCGTTTTCACCATCAGCATGTAACATGAAGTGCTCTGTTCTTTTATTCTTAAATGCGGAGTTAACTTTTTTTATGTGAAGGGGGAGGAATTCTTTTGAAATAAACTGATCGGAACTTGAGCCAATGACATCCTCTTTTTTATATCCCGGCAAAATTTTGTTTATCCCCCTTACAATTCTTTTTTTATCAACAACAATAACAAAAAACGGAAGCTGTCCCGATTGTGGGCCCGACAATATATCAAACCCCGATATTTCATTCTCAGGTGCTCTCTTTGATTGAAGCTGTTGTTGCAGCTGTTTAATTTCCTGCAGTAATTCTTTTTTGCTTTTGGAGGATGTTGCTTTCAATCTGGTTTATTTCTTTGAAGTAGACGGGGCATCTACTTCTTCCTGGGTGGGCCTTACTTTTACTCCATCAAATTTTACTTCAACATCATTTGCATAGGTTATTTTCAGGTATGACACTCCCGTTTCATCACGGAATTCCCAGTCGCCATCTTTAGCTCCCATAGTATATTTTCCTTCCTGTTGTAGTTTGCCGTTTGAATAATAATAGGAATGCTTTCCATCCGCATTGCCATCAACATATTTTCCTTCGAAACGAACGCGCCCATTGCTGTTGTAATAATGTTTCCACTCTCCCTCTCTCCTGTCGGATTTATAAACGCCTTCTTCCCTGTAATCGCCCAGCTGATAAAACCATGGACCTTCTTGTTGTCCGTCTAAATATTCTCCCCTGGTAATTACCTGGCCAGTATCGCTGTATTCTATCATTTTTCCATCGAGCTTATTGTCGAGGTAGTTTTCTTCTCTTAATAAATTGCCGGTTTCATAAAACCATTTCCAGGTACCCTGCGCTTTTCCTTTCGCATCGTATTTTCCCTTTTGCTCCATTTTTCCATTCACATGATAAAACTTCCACTCGCCAATTTTTTTTCCATCCTTATACTCTCCGGTAGCTCTAAGTTCCCCGGTTGTGTGAAACTCTTTCCATATCCCCTGTTGTCTTCCTTTCTCATCCAGGATACCCTCTCCAACCAAATAACCTTCTTCATATATTTTTGCCGAAACAATATTTCCCGACTCATCATATTTCCTGTGCGGACCCTGAGGCAGACTATCTTTATATCCTCCTATATATTTTATTTTTCCGGTAGGATAGTATTCTTTCCTTATATCTACTTTTGCTAATTCAGGAACATCTTTTTGCAGAACACCCTTCACATATTTTGAGGTTGATAATAAACTTCCTTTTATGTTGTATTCTTTAAAATATCCATCCCTTTTATCATCAAGGTAGCGGCCTTCCATTTTTACAATTCCATTGGAGTAGAACTCTTTCCACACACCTTGTTTCCATCCGTTTTTATCTTTACGATTGATCCTTTCCATTTTACTTGTAAATCCATATTTATAAGTTAAAATAGTTTGTATCAATCCTTCCTCATTGTACTCGTAAGCAATACCTTCTTCTTTTCCTTCAGCAAATTTTGTCCGGCTTTTTATTGCGCCACCTGGAAAATACGTTAAACTTTCTCCCTGTTTAATATCATCAATAAAATTTTCATCGGATAGTAAAATTCCTGTTTTAGGGTCGTATGTTTTTTTAAAGCCGTTCTTCTTTCCATTTTTATAAGAATAAGAAACCACAACCTTTCCTTCCTCTGAATAAAATTTCCAGGCGCTGTCCAATAAAAAATTTACGCGGTTTCCTTCTGATTTTATAAGGCCTGATGGATAATATGTTTTCCAATATCCATCCGGTTTCCCGTCTCTTATTTTTCCTTCACTGGATTTTTTTCCATCAGAATAATAATAAACGGTATGGCCTGTTGTATCTGTAGATTGGGAGCTTACTTCAGAAAACGTGACAAAATAAATAAATAAAATAATATATATTTTCATGCGCATAATTCATAAGCCCTTGTTTGTCACAGGGAATACGCCGTCTCTTTTGTAATTTTTTCCCTTTTTAGCAAACGGCTATTTCATTACTTAAATTTCTACGATAATTCCAACATTCTTTCAATGGGCTTGCGTGCCTTATCCATCAATGATTTTGGAAGAATTATCTCCGGCATTTCATACTTTAAACTTACGTATAATTTTTCTAATGTGTTTAATTTCATATGCGGACAATCATTGCAAGCACAGGCATTATCGGGGGGTGCAGGTATAAATACTTTTCCCGGTGATGCCTTTTCCATCTGATGAATTATACCCGATTCTGTTGCTACTATAAACTCATTTTCAGAGTTATTTATTGTATAATTTAACAAAGCCGTTGTAGAACCAATAAAATCAGCCATTTCAAGCAGTTTTGCCTCACATTCAGGGTGTGCAATGAATTTTGCTTTGGGATGTGCTGCTTTTAACTTTATAATCTTCTCCAAAGAAAAAATCTCGTGTACCATACAGGCTCCATCCCACAAAACCATATTCCTATCCGTTTTTTTCATGATATAAGCTCCTAAGTTCTTATCCGGAGCAAATATTATACCCTTATCTTTTGGAACGCTGTTAACGATCCTTTCGGCGTTACTGGATGTACATACAATATCGGTTAAAGCTTTGATCTCTGCTGTACAATTGATGTAAGAAATTACAACGTGATCAGGATATTTATCTTTGAATTCTTTAAACTTATCTGCCGGACAAGAGTCGGCCAGGGAACATCCCGCTTTGAGATCGGGCAATAAAACTTTTTTTTCGGGGCAAATTATTTTAGCCGTCTCGGCCATGAAGTGGACACCCGCAAAAACAATAATTTCTGCTGTGGTTTTTGCAGCCTGCTGTGCCAAACCAAGGCTGTCCCCAATGTAATCTGCAATATCCTGTATATCCGGTTCCTGGTAGTAGTGAGCGAGAATGATAGCATTTTTTTCTTTTTTAAGTTTTTTAATTTCATAAAACAAATCTAAGCTATGATCCACTTCAATTTCCAAATAACCCTGTTTTAAGTTATCAGTCTTCATTATATTATATATTTTAATTAAAATTTATTTTTTTCAAGTATGATATCAAAAGAAAAAATTCATTAATCAATATTTTTCTAATTTTTAGGAACTTTATCAATCATGTAAAGAAAGTCGTATACTAGATGCTCTTCAAGCTATTTCTCAGGGAGCTGATGTTAATTTTGTCAATTCCCAAGACAAGAACCGAACTTGTATTCACGCTTGTGTCTTATCTCGTAATGTCACAATTGCAACTCTTCTGACACAACACCGAGTTCAAGTGAATGTTCAAGATATTGATCTCAACTCTCCGATGCATCACGCAGCCTCTCAAGGTGATGCTATTTGTCTATCAATTCTATTCAAACAAGGAGGTAAACTAGAAGTCCTCAACAAAGACAATCAGAAACCTCTCGATGTTGCTATTCAACTACAACAAGCCTACGCAGTTACATTTTTAAAACTGGCACAAATGACAATTCAAGAAGGAGGTACACAAGATGAATCATTCTTTGAAGCTTTAGACTCATTCCTAGAGAGTGTATATGAATCTC
>CAZQIC010000160.1:0-9259 GCA_964593555.1 uncultured Bacteroidia bacterium
GTTCTCCGATTTTTAGTCAAATCTCTAAAAGTGAATTTTTAGAACCCACCTTTAGCAGTTACCTTTACAGTAAGTTCAGTATTATCCCCTGCAATTTTTCCAGAGGGAAGTTCAACATTCTCTCTGTCTAACGCATTCTTAACATCGATTGGTGTAAGGCCATGCGATGTCAGCTGATCTGCATTCAGCCATATGCGCATAGAATATTTTCTTTGTCCCCAGATCTGAATAGTACTCACTCCTTCTATAGTTTGCAAGCGCTGCGCGACAACATTCTCGGCATAATCACTCAATTCAAGTGTAGAGCGGGAATCGCTTCTTATAGTCATTGAAAGTATCGCATCAGAGTTGGCATCCGATTTTGTAACAGTAGGTAAACCATCTATATCTTTGGGAAGAAACCTTACTGCCTGCGATACTTTATCTCTTACATCATTGGCTGCAGATTCAAGATCAGCCCCCAATTCAAATTCAACTGTAATCGAACTAGAGCCAAGATTACTTTGAGATGATATAGTACGTATACCTGCAATACCATTGATCGCTTTTTCGAGCGGCTCGGTTATTTCCGCTTCTATTACCTCTGCATTCGCTCCTCCATAAGTTGTTTTAACAGTAATCACAGGCGGATCAATAGAAGGAAACTCGCGTACACCTAAATAATTAAAACCTATAATACCAAACAACATGATGAGAAGATTCATCACGATTGCCAGTACAGGCCTATTAATACTTGTTGTAGATAAACTGCTCATTCTTATTTAACAGATGTTATTTTTAATGGTGCGCCAGGCTTTATTTGCATTAAACCGTTAACAATAACTGTATCGCCAACACTTAAACCTTCAACTACCTGTATCTTATCTTCTTTCCTGATTCCCGTTTTAATAATAACTTGTTTAGCAATTCCATTTTTACTCACAAAAACTTTTTGTCCTTTTAAGATTGGCACTACAGCCTGGGTTGGAATCATAAGTGCTGATGTGATCTCAGCAATAGGAAGCTCAATACTTGCATATACACCCGGAAAAATAGTTCCCTTCGCATTTGGAGTTATTGCCCTCACGTGTAGTGTTCTTGTACTTACATCTACCCTTGGCTCAACTGCAATTATATTTGCAGTATTTATACTTGTATCACCTGCTACAGAAAAAGAAAACGACTGTCCTGTTTTTATTTGTGAAACATATTTTTCGGGAACATAAAAATCTATTTTAAGAGGAGAAACCTGCTGAATGGAAGCTATCGTAGTTGACTGGTTAACATAACTTCCCTCATAAACATTTAACAATCCTATCTTCCCATCAAAAGGCGCCCTTATTTCTGTTTTTGCAATTTGAGCCTGTAGCAATTCTATCTCGGCTTTTAACGAATTAGATTGTGTCAGAACAACATCATACACTTCCTGGCTTATTCCACCGGCTGCCAGTAATTGTTTGTTTCTCGATTCAGTTTCATTGGCAAGTTTTACTTTTAAGCTTAAATTTTTAAACTGCGCCTGCAGATCAGCATCATTGATCTTCACCAACAAATCACCTTTTGATACATTACTACCCTCGCTAAAATTTATAGAAATAATTTTACCAGCCGTTTCTGGCACCAGCATTACCTCTTTATTCGCAAGCACTGTTCCTGACGCTGTAATTCTATCATGAATATTTTCGGGATGAACAATATAGCCCGTAACCGCAATAGGAGATTTCCCCTGTGCTCCCTTTGGTGCACCCGAATCACCAGCAAAAAATTTAATCTTGATGAAAGCCAGCAAGCCAACAATGATTAAAATTATAATTATGGTTTTACTATTTTTCATGCTTATATCCTTTGTTTTTTTCCAGATACCCTCTTATAATGAATGACCACTTTATTAACAGGTTCTTTATTTAAATTATGCTGAGCTGTTTGAAGTATTTTATAAAACAATTCAACTTCCATTTTTGACAATCCTTTTACAACGATATTATTAAGATCACGTACAGCCTTAATAATAACAGGCATCCCTTTTTCAGCTTTAGCTGTAAGTCGTATAAAATGTTCTCTTCTATCTGATGGGTTTACCGTACGTTTTACATATCCTTTCTTTGACAAATAATCTATTACTCTTACCAATGAAGCTTTATCGATCTTTAAAATTTCCGTTAAACACTTTTGGTTACAATCGGGTTTATGATGAAGGGCAATGAGCAGTGAATAGTGGCGTTCAATATCAAGCTCTTCAAGCTTTTTCGTCAATGCACCAACATACACCTTTGATAAGATCGCAAGGTGCCTGCCTAAAGGAAGTTCCTTAAAAATATCTTTCTCCCTGTTCATAATACAAATTTACATGTTTTAACAATAGTTTGCAATGCAAACTGTTAGTATTACGAACAAATATTCAGGGTTTTGATTTTGACGCATTTTAGGTTTTGTCTCCACTGATGAATTGTGTATATTTATCTACACTTAAACAAAGCTTTGTCAACACACAAACGCATTCTATTATTAGTTTGGATAGCCATTACAGGCTTTTCATTTTCTCTTTTCTCCCAGACCTATTGTGTACCAACTGTGTTGGCAAGTAATGGTATAGGAATTACACGTTTTCGGCTAAACACAATCGACCATCCATCTCCTGCAGGGGAAGGAATGCGTGATACAAACCTGACAAAACCCGCAGGAACAGCAACATTGATAAGCGGTTCCCTCGCTAAAGTTGTAGTTGATCTGCCGCAAAGCGCAATTGTTACAATTTGGCTGGACTATAATAAGAATGGACTTTTTACAATTTTTCCGGCATTAGAGCGATTGGGAGTTTTTAACGGAGTTGCGGGCACCAATACGTTTTTAGTAACTATAACGGGGGCTCCATTAAATGGCACGAGGCTCCGCATTTCTGCAGGCACCCGGACGATGGCCCTTAGCTGCGACCCCGCGTTTCCCGATGGCGATGTGGAAGATTACCTTGTAAATATTATTGATATAGATCAACGATGCGATTCCTTAGTGGTTACACAGCCTCAACCTTGCTGCATGAATCCCGGAAAAGTAAAAAAAGAGATCATTTGTATCGACCTGATGACGAGCGGGATTCTTAATCCTTCTACTTTAAAATCAATTACTTTATCTACAACAGGAACAACAAACATGGCTGATATAACAAAAGCCGAATTATGGTATTCAGGTTCAACAAATATTAATGGAGCTCCGCCTAATTACTCAAGTTTTCCCAATCTAAGCAACCGTACCTTATTCGGATCAATTAATAATCCCATTGCACCTACCTATACCATCACCGGAAACTTCTCTATTCCAATATTACCCGCTCCAACACATCATTACTTTTGGCTCACATATGATATTTCAGCCGCTGCTATTATTGGCAATACAATAGATGCCACCTGCCTCAATGCCGAGATCGACAGTATGGGAGTTATTTTAAATAAAACATTTGTTGTAGATAATACAACAGGTTTACATGTGATCGAACCTTATACCAATCGGCCAACTTCTAATCGTGGTAACATTTGGTACTTCGGTGGAAACGCCGGACTTGATTTTAACTGCTCACCTCCGAAAGCCACCGCAGATGGGCGCATGAGCGTTGCCGAAACCTCAACCTCAATATGTGATCTGCAAGGCAATTTAAAGTTTTATACAAACGCAGAAACGGTATGGGATTCCAATCACGAGCGCATGGCAAATGGCACAGGTTTAAACGGTCATTTCCTTGTCTCACATGGTGCACAAATTATTCCTGATCCCGGAAATGCTAATGAATATTATTTATTTATTTCCAGCCAGGGCGCAGATACTTTATTTTACAGTAAAGTTGATATGACACAGAACAGTGGCTTGGGTGATGTAACAACCAAAAATATTTTTGTTGACGAAAAGATACAGGAAGTTAAAGCCGCTGTAATGCATTGTAATGGAAAAGATGCCTGGCTGGTTGCTCTCAAGGAAAACAGTATTTTAAATTGTAAACTACAAGCTTACCTGGTAAATAGTTCAGGAGTACAACCTCCAGTTATTACAAATGCCTTTACTTTTTCCGGAAATAATTCATATCCGGGCATGGAATGTTTTTCACCTAATGGGGCAAAGTTCGCTTTTAGAAATTTAACATCAACCTTCGCTATTACAGAAGTACGTGTTGTAGATTTTGATAACTCAACAGGAAACTTTTGTGACACGTTAATATTAGAACTGGATTCTACAGTACGATCTATTTCTTTTTCATCCGACAACTCCAAGCTATATGTTACTTCGGGGGCTACTGCCATGACTATTCATCAGTTTAATCTAAATGCAGGCAGTAAGAATGCCATCAGAAGTTCAAAAACATTTATTGCAACCATTAATGCCGGTATAGTTGCCACACAACTTGGACCTGATGGAAAAATATACATATCCCAAGCCGGGAGCCTAAGTGTAAACGATAAAGTGATGCACACAATTAACCAACCAAATCTTTCCGGTGCCTTTTGTAATTTGCAATACAATACGGTGAATCTGGCGGACAGAGGATCAGTCCTTAATCTTCCAAAATTTATGGAGAATTATTTCCTGGACCCAACATATACCGACCTCGCTTTTAAAGCGATATTCGGTTCAGATACAACTGCATGCAGCAACGATAGCATTACATTTACCGATTCATCACATTTTATCCCGACAGCTTGTTCACCAACCTATAATAGTAGTTGGAACTTTGGAGATATTTCAAGCGGAGTTTCAAATACATCGACTTCTACAAACCCTAAACATTTATTTTCGGGTCCGGGAACTTATACAGTTTCCCTTATCATCAATGAGCGCTGCAGGTATGATACAACAACAAAAGAAATTATTATCTATCCTGTAGTTACTGCGAGCATAACCGGAGCATCATCAATTTGTATTGGTGACAGCGCTATTCTAACCGGTTCAGGCGGGACAAATTTCCAATGGAGTACAGGAAGCACATCTGGTTCAATTGTTATCCATACTCCTGGGTCCTCTGCACTTTATTCGCTAACTGTAAGCAATGGTATTTGTTCAGATACAACTTCGTTGTTTGTCACTATTGCACCTCCTCCTGTTGCTGTTATCAACGGTGATGACAGCATTTGCTCCGGAACTTCAACTTTACTAAGTGCATCTGGCGGTGTTAATTATTTATGGAACACCAGTTCAACTACTTCAAGTATTTCTGTTAATCCAATCACCTCTACAGTATATAATGTTACGGTAACAACAGGTTCGTGTTTTGATACAACATCATTTAGCATTCTTGTAAATCCAAGTCCTACAGCTATTATTACAGGCAGCACTTCAATTTGTGCAGGCGATAGTGTTGTGCTTAGTGTTTCGGGAAGTGGGAATTATTTGTGGAACACCTCTTCAACTAATTCTTCTATCACATCGTTTCCGACTGTCCCCACTTCGTATTCTGTAATCGCAACAATTGGATCATGTAAAGACACGGCAAACTTTACCGTTAATGTTTCTGCGGTTCCTGTTGCCAATGCAGGACAAGATACCAGCCTTTGCGAAGGCAATTCAGTTACACTAAACGGAACAGGAGGAAATAATTATTTGTGGAACACGGGAGCAAGCACGGCTTCTGTTTTCGTTTTTCCTACTATGAGCACTTTATATTCCATGACAACATCTATCGGATCCTGCGTTGATACTGACCAGGTAATGATCATTATAAATCAGGCTCCCTTTGTTGCAACCTCCGGAAATATTACGATAGCTTATGGGACATCCACTACTCTGTCTGCAAATACCGGTGTAGGAAATACTTATTTATGGAGTTCTGCATTGGGGTTAAGCTGCAATACTTGTCCTAATCCCCTGGCAACACCTACACTTACAACTAAATATTATGTAACGGTAACTGATGCAAATGGCTGCACTGCTATTGACTCATTAATAATTGTGGTAGATATTCTGTGCCCGGAACTTTTTGTGCCAACGGCGTTCTCACCAAATGATGATGGACAAAACGATGTATTCTCAATTAAAGGAAATTGTTTTAAAACATTTCTTATAACGATTTACGACCGTTGGGGAGCAAAAGTATTTGAATCAACCAACCCTACATTTGAATGGGATGGAAAATTCAAATCAAAAGAACTTGACACCGATGTATTCGTTTACAAAATAGAAGGTATTCTTACCGGTGATGAAATTTCTTTAAAAGGAAATATCAGCCTTATCAGGTAATTCGAACGTCTCCTTCCGTTACCCACACCATTAAATTTCTCTTGATTTTCAATAAATTAACAAAGGTTAACAATTATTTTCCAAATAGATGTTCTAACATTAAATGTTATAACATATATTTGTAGTGTAATTAATATTTAACACATGAAAAATCTAATAAAAATGGGAACCATTCTTCTTACTACACTACTGGCAGAGACTGCTGTAGCACAAACAACATGGAACATCGACAAGTCACACACCAAAGTAAAATTCAGTGTTACTCATATGATGATATCCGAAACAACAGGTGAATTTAAAATTTACGATGGCAAAGTAACTTCCTCGAAAGATGATTTTACCGATGCCAAGATCGATTTCAATATTGATGTGGCGAGCATTAATACGGATGATGAAAAAAGAGACGGGCATTTAAAGTCAGACGATTTTTTTAATGCTGAGAAATATCCAAAAATGACATTCAAAAGTACATCGTTTAAAAAGGTAAACGATAAAAATTACAAACTCATTGGCGACCTTACTATACGTGATGTTACCAAAAAAGTTGAGTTTGACGTTGTATACAATGGCACCATGAAATCGCCATGGGGAGCAACCGCTGCCGGCTTTAAACTAAATGGAAAAATAAACCGTACAGACTATAACCTTAAATGGAACGTAGCCCTGGAAGCAGGTGGTGTTTTAGTGAGTGAAACGGTAAATATTGAATGTAATGTGGAATTGATCAAACAATAAATTAACACAATAATAAAAGTGGGTGTATATTTGCATTAAACCCACTTTTATTATTTTCCCCATGAAATTAGAAGACGAAATTGTACAAAAAAAATTCAAAAGTGAATATCACAAGGTTGTAGTAAACATCCTTTATACAAACAACTGGTTAAACCGCTTTTTCCTTGATGAGTTAAAACCGCACAAGATCACCCAACAGCAATACAATATACTTCGTATTCTAAGAGGACAATACCCCAAACCGGCTTCCATAAAACTGATCAAAGAAAGAATGTTGGATAAAATGTCGGATGCATCTCGCATTGTAGAAAAGCTGCGTATAAAACATTTGTTAAAAAGAGAGCTTTGTGAAAACGACCGGCGCAATGTTGATGTAATTATCACCGACAAAGGATTACAACTCCTTAAAGAACTTGACGTAATAGAAGACCGCTCTAAAAAACACCTCTCTGCGCTTAATGAAAAAGAAGCTGCACAATTAAATAAACTGCTTGATAAAATGAGAGGGTAGATTGTTTGTTATCGGTTATCGGTTGTACGTTCGCGCGGATATGTAGCGTTGAAAGTGTGAAAGCTATCTGTTCGCATTCCTCAGCTCGGATAGCTACGCCTTAGCTTACACACCGATATCCGTGCGAACGGGTGTTACAAGATTTTGAAAATCTTGTAACGAATTGCTTACACACAAGCAATCCCACTATCCTGGAAATAAACCTCATGTATATTGTGTATTTATCCGAATAAGTAATCTACCGTCTTTTTCTATACTATCAATATAAATCCAAGTCACGTCTGCATATTTAGTCGGATAAAGACAAAACTTTTCGCCAACTTCAAAGTTTATTTCCTTGCAACTACGGCAATTATTGACTTCACTAATAAATTTTCTAAAATCATCTTTTGACATTAATACTCTAGAAGTTATTCCTCTATCATTTTTAAAATTTCTTGGTACCCCCCCCAAAAACTATTTACCGAAACCAATTCTGTTGATTCAGGCAAATCAATATTGTTTTCGTATTCAACTCTCATAATTGAGTTTGTATAAAAAAAACATACAAGTGATAGAACTAAAAAGGCACAAATAATTAATTTTATTTTCTTTCTCATGGTTGTTTTTTCTCTGTAGTGAAAATTATTAAATTCTCTTCATCAGTTTGGCTTGCGGCATTGCGAAATTTCATGGAGCAAACTAAACAAAAATCAGCAACTTTTGCGTATGAAAATTAAGCAGAAGTTTAGACCTAACGCAAGCGTCCAAAAAACAGTTTGCAACTGTTTTACCGCTTCCCCTTTTAATTTTTTCAAAGAATCCGTTCGCGCGGATATCAGTGCGCTAGAATTAGTGTAGTTATCCGTGCGAAAGGGTTTTTTGTTTCAGTAAATCAGAGAACTTAAGCGTAACAAATCTAAAACAGAAATACATATGGAAGCAATACAAAATGACTTGATTTCTTACATCCATTCCCCTCTTTTTATTCTCCTGCTTTTGGGGTATATTTGTATATACAAAACCATCTATCATGAGCTCAGCAGAATTAAAACTCCAGTTATACAGACTTATCGATAGTACTAATGATACTTCTTTACTGAAGAAGATATATGCTTCCCTATTTAAAACTATTACCAAAAAAGAAGTGGATTTTTGGGATGAACTATCTGAAGAACAGAAAGCTGAAATAGAAGAGTCAATTGCTCAGGCTGACAGAGGAGAAGTTATTCCTCATGAACAAGCGATGAAGGAAATTAAATCCAGATACAAACTATAATTCTGTGTCTCATAAAATTTACTGGACTGAAAGAGCTCAGAAAAGTTATATCCGTGTAGCTGATTTCATTCTTAAAAAGTGGTCTCTAAAAGAGGTTAGGAATTTTACTGATATAAGCTCATCCACCATTCTTAAAATTGCCAAAACACCTGAGATGTTTATCTCTTCAAAAAGTAAGAATGTTCGTAAGGGATTTATCACTAAACAAACCAGTTTGCTTTACAGAATAAAAAGCACCAGTGCAATTGAACTCTTGTATTTCTGGGACAATCGTCAAAACCCTAAGAAGCTGAAGGATTAATCACTCCAAAGGAAAACATTTTTCCAATTCACCTCTTAAGTCATCAATATTCATTGCCCGGTATTTCTCAAGGTTTCTTTCAGTCCAGCCATATATTGAACCTCCCTGAGATTCATCTTACTGAAAAAAGCCATGAAAAAGGCCTGTTTTTTTAAGTACATTTTTAAAATTTCAAAGAATTTCTGAAAATTCATCGTGAGCGTTGCAGCGGGATAGCTTATTTGTTATAAGTTCAAAACTTATCCTTTTACTAAAGGGG
>CAZQIC010000161.1:0-9152 GCA_964593555.1 uncultured Bacteroidia bacterium
AATTAGTTATATCGTTATTTATTAACAATTTGATTTTTAGAACTCCCCTATACTATTTTACCAGAGACTTTAAACTGCAAAGAATTCGTAAATGCAGATGAAATAGCAAGAGGTCTATCGCCATTCCAACCTGAAACCGTTTCTTTTGAAACAGGTCGAATCATGCTAAATAGGATAGATGAATTGTTAAGAGAACATAAAAGCTTTGGCTTCGAAACAACTTTATCCACCAGAAGCTACAAAAATAAAATTCTTAAAGCCAAAAAAGACGGTTACACAACTACACTTTTATTCTTTTGGTTAAGAAATATTGATTTGGCTATCGAACGAGTAAGAATAAGGGTTTTAGAAGGTGGTCATAATATAGAACCCAACACCATACGAAGGCGATACTTTAGGGGAATCCAGAATTAATTTGAGATGTATTTACCCATTATCGACAGTGTAATGATTTTTGACAATTCTGAAGAAAGACCAGAACTCATAGCTGAAAAGCAAGTCAACTCCAACCTTGAAATTTTGAATAGTACTAAGTTTGAACAATTAAAAAAATATTAATATGGAGACAATCCAAAGAAGTGAGCAGCATAGAAAAATTCTTGAGGGTATGTACATCGTTTACCAAAAACTCATTGAGTTCAAAAAAAAATCAAATAGCGAACTTGTAGTTTTAAAGAACAACCAAATTGTGCACATCAAGCCTTAAAAATTCACTTCGAATTGAAACAATTTTTAAAAATATTTACCTGTTAATTTTTGTGCTACTCCCCATCCCATTCGTATTCTGCTTAAATACATACAAACCTCCCCTTGCTTAAATAGAAATGTTTTTTATGGTGATGGTCTCATTTTTAAAAAAAATCATGTAGGTTTATATAACCATTAAAATCACATTTTGCAAGTTCTATTACCAGCGGCCTATGCTGCGTTTTTTATTTTCATTATTTACAAACTCAGGTTTTTTGAATGTGACGGACTTTCAAGAGGACTTATCGTTTTTATTTTTTTGCTAAAAGTAGTTTTTGGCACCCTTTTATGGGCCATTTACACATACTATTATACTGATCATTCTACAGCCGATATATACAAATACTTTGATGACAGCAGTGTTATTTATGATGCGTTAAGATCACACCCGATAGATTACTTTAAAATACTTTTTGGCATAGGAAATGATAATAGTTATTTCGACCAGCAGTATTACCATCATATGAATTACTGGTCAAGATCGGAGAACACCTCACTTTATAACGAAAGTCATACTATTATTCGTTTCAACTCCTTTGTCAGGTTATTTTCACTAGGCAATTATCATGTACATACTGTGTTTATTTGTTTTCTTTCTCTCATTGGATTAACGGCTATTTACAAAACATTTGTTACACAATTTGAAAATAAAAAAACCGAATTGATCCTGATCGTTTTCTTTTTGCCATCCATGCTTTTATGGAGTTCAGGTGTACTCAAGGAAGGGTTGATCATTTTTACACTCGGCATTGTTATCTATTGTGTTAAATTAATTCTCGACAGAAAGATCAATATAATTCTCCTGCTCTCCTTCCTTTGTCTTTCCTTGTATCTGTTAGTATTAACAAAATTTTATGCCATTGCAGCGATTATCCCCTGTGTTGCCGCATGGCTATGGTGTGGATTTACCAATAACAAACATGTCGCTTTAAAATTCCTTGGTGTTTCTATAGTTTACGTTGCTTATTTACTAAGCCTGCATAACATCAACGATTTTTATAGTGTTCCCCAGCTATTGGCACTCAAACAGCACGAATTTATTTCACTCGCACAGGACCAGGCAGCAAAAAGTTTTATTGAAACACCAATCCTTGAACCAACGCTAAAGAGTGTAATACTAAATTCACCAACAGCGCTTGTAAATATTATTATGAGACCACATTTATTTGAAACAAAATCTCCCCTGATTTTCATTTCCGCTCTTGAAAATATTGTCATCGTCGCATTTTTTATCATCGCAATATTCTCTAACGGATTTAAAAGAATAAGTGTATCACCACTCTTTTTCCTCGCCTTATTTTTTTCATTGATCATGTTTATTGTAATTGGTTTAACCACACCTATACTTGGCGCCTTGGTAAGATATCGCTCCACTGCCCTTCCCTTTTTCCTTATTGTCATATTGTGGATCTATAATAAAGAAAATCTATTGACCAGGTTTCCTCAGCTAAAAAAGATTCCTTCTCTTAAAATAGGCTAACAGAATGGAAATAATTCTCTGCATAGCTTATCTTGTTTTATTTTACTTCCTTTTCAGCCGCAGTAATTTCATAAATGAATCCCGGATAAAGACAAGCACATTGTATTTATTTTTCATTGTAAAAATTATTGCAGGAATTCTGCTTATGCTATACTTCAAACACCATTATGGGGGTGGCGATATGTTCGCATACTTCGAGGATGCAAAAATTATTCATGGTGCTGCAAAAGAAAACATTATCAATTACTTGAAATTACTTACCGGCATTGATGGTGACAATCCTGAATTAAAACCCTATTACGCTAAAATGATAAACAAGGATGTTTCATTTGATAGAAACATCCAATTCGTCAATACATCTATTATCAGGTGGAACGCGCTGATCATGTTATTTTCATTTCAACATTTTTATGTGCACATCATTTTTATGTGCGGACTTTCCTTCATTGGTCTGCTCGGCTTTTACAGGGTGTTTAGTACAAATGTTACCGGCATTAAAAAAAGTCTTTTACAGATATGTGTTTTCCTCACACCTTCTCTTCTTATGTGGAGCTCAGCTATTTTAAAAGAAACGATTCTGATTTTTGGAATGGGAATACTGACATACAGTATTCAAAGATTAAGTACATCATTTTCAGTTAAAAATTTTATCATTGCCATTTTATCATTTGCTGTTATTCTTTTTACAAAAAAATTCATTGCCCTTATTGTAATCGTTCCCCTTATAATTTTCTATTGTATAAACAGGTTCAATTTTAAAAAACCGGTACTTGTATTTTGCGCAGCATATTTGACAACTATTTGTTTGGGATGGGTGCTCACAAGTATTGTTGCTAAGGAAATGCCTTCAGAAATGATTATTGAGCAACAGCAAAAATCAGTACGACAGGCCGAAGGAGGTATGTATTTGTATGGCAATGGACACGTTTTTATAATCCCCAATGGTAGAGAAGGTATGGTCACCCCGATTGTTCCGGAAAGTTTGTATAGAATTAATCCAGGAAGTACATATAAACTACTTACCATTGGTAATTTCAGGCATGAATCATTGGTAGAAAACTCCCCTTTGGATACAAACACATATAATTATTATGCCCATATTTCAAACGCCAACCACGTGCTGACTTTACCGATGGTAAATGAAAGCTTAATGAGTATTGTTAAGGCGATCCCATATTCTTTGTTCAATGCGATATTTTATCCAGCATTTACGCAGGCGGATAACATACCTACAACGCTGGTTGCTGTTGAGAATCTTTTCATTCTTATTTTTATCATTCTTTGTTGCTGCTTTGCAACAATAACAAAAGAAAATATTACTCTTGTTGTACTTTGCGGAACAATATCCATATCGCTGCTTATTTTATTCGGTCTGACTACGCCTGTTACCGGAACATTAGTAAGGTATAAATCGATTGTATTCCCATTTTTACTTTCAGCAGCGGTTCTTTTGATCGATGAAAATAAACTAAACAAAAAATTACCTTTTCTAAAACAATAATTATTTTACTTTTACTTATATAACGAAAACACTTATGGGTTTATCCAACGTATTCCGAAAAAAAACTTTTACATCGGGCCAATCGGATCCTTCGCATGAAGGAGGCGGTATGCATAAGGTGCTTGGCGTTCGTGACCTTACTTTTTTTGGAATTGCCGCCATCATTGGTGCAGGCAGTTTCAGTAGCATGGGTGAAGCCTGTTTCAAAGGAGGTCCGGGTGTAATTTTTCTTTTTATTATTTGCGCGGTTGCCTGCGGGTTTACTGCCTTGTGTTACGCAGAGTTTGCATCCAGGGCGCCTGTTTCGGGCAGCGCATACACTTATGCATATGTATCCTTCGGAGAATTGTTTGCATGGATAATAGGATGGGCATTGTTGATGGAATATTCTATAGGTAATATTTATGTTGCATTTTCATGGAGCGGTTATTTTACTAACCTGATGGATGGTATAGGTTTACATTTACCCGAATGGCTCACTACTAATTATAAATCGGCCTCGCAGGCATATGCAGGTAACGTGCAGGGAGAAGGCTTTACCGCCTGGAATACTGCTCCGATGGTGGCAGGTCTCAGAATTATTTTTGATCTTCCTGCTGTTGTCATTAATATAATTGTTACAGCATTGGTTTATGTTGGTGTAAAAGAGTCGAGGAACATTAGCAATGTGATGGTGATTATTAAACTTCTCATCATTGTATTGGTAATCATTACCGGTTTTTTCTATATAGACATTGACAACTGGACACCATTTCTACCAAATGGTTTTAATGGCGTAATGGGCGGTGCTGCTGCTGTATTCTTTGCCTATATTGGTTTTGATGCCGTATCAACTCTTGCGGAAGAAAGCAAGGATCCACAGCGAGACCTACCAAGAGGAATGATCTATTCTCTTATCATTTGTACCGTTGTTTATATTGCGCTTTCACTTGTACTTACCGGTATGGTTCCTTTTGATATGTTGGGAGTAAGCGATCCTTTAGCCGAAGTTTTTAAAATAAAAGCTGTTAAGTGGATGTTGTTTGTAGTTTCCATTGGAGCCGTGGTTGCCATGACTAGTGTAATTCTTGTTTTTCAAATGGGCCAGCCGCGTATATGGATGAGCATGAGCCGTGATGGTTTATTGCCAAAACGTTTTGCTTCCATACATCCAAAATATAAAACACCCGGGTTCGCCACTATCATAACAGGACTAGTAGTCGGAATACCATTATTATTTACTGATGAAAAATTTGTACTCGACTTCACCAGCATAGGTACGCTTTTCGCGTTTGTTCTTGTTTGCGGAGGTGTTTTATTATTGCCACCGAATACAGAAGCAAAAACTGCCGGCAGATTTCGTTTGCCTTATATAAATGGAAAATGGATAGCTCCGGCGATGCTAGCTTTAACATTTATATTGCTATATATTTTCAATTTAGAATTTCTAAAGAGCGCCTTTAGCTTTAGTGCAGAAAGTATTCCTATGTTATGTTTCTTTATTGTATGTATACTGATGGCGATCTTTTCATTCATTAAAAACTTTTCACTCATTCCGGTACTTGGTGTAGTTTCATGCTGCTACCTTTTAACAGGTATGGCCGCTTCTAACTGGATATGGTTTTCCATATGGCTAGTGATAGGATTAGTAGTTTATTTTGCGTACAGCTACAGAAACAGTAAACTGAATAACAAAAATATATGATCGCATTAATAACTGGAGCAAGTGCAGGATTTGGAAAAGCAACAGCTGAATTATTCGCTAAGAATGGTTACGACCTTATTATTACAGGAAGAAGAACTGAAAGATTAAATGAACTTTCAAAAACACTTACCGAAAAACACAAAGTAAAAATCCTTTCTCTTTCTTTCGATATCCGAAAACTTTCCGAAGTAGAAAAAGCAATTGATTCACTCGATAGTAGCTGGAAAAAAATTGACATCCTCATAAACAATGCCGGACTTGCGTCGGGATTAAGCAGCATACAGGAAGGCAATATTGATGACTGGGAGAAAATGATAGATACCAATGTAAAGGGATTATTATACATGACAAGGAAAATCTCCCCTTTAATGATACAAAATGGTAAAGGTCATATCATCAACATAGGATCTATTGCCGGAAAAGAAGTTTACGCAAATGGAAATGTATACTGTGCCACCAAACACGCTGTGGATGCGCTTAACAAAGCTATGCGTATTGATTTGCTACCACACGGGATAAAAGTTACCGCTATTAATCCAGGGATGGCTGATACAGAATTTTCACTCGTGCGCTTTCATGGTGATAATGAAAAAGCAAAAAAAGTTTACATTGGATTTCAGCCGCTAAAGGCAGAAGACATTGCAGAAACCATTTATTGGGTGGCAACAAGGCCAGCACATGTTAATATTAACGATATGGTAATTATGCCTGCCTCGCAAGCAAATTCTACAACTAATATTCGCAAAGCTTAATTAAAATATCCGATTCAGTTGTTCCTGCGCCTCAAAAGTTTCTTTTCTGAGGTCATCAACTATCTCTTCGCATTTTTTTATCGAGTCTATCATCTCTACCGATTGCCCTGCGCACCAAAGTGTGTGATAGCTGGCGGGCGACACCGAACGCTCAAGGGTTTTTAATCCGCGGTATTGGACCAGCATTTTAAACCACTTTTTAGTTTTTGGATTCTTTGATAAAAATTTTTCTATCCCGTTCTGCTCATACCCCATCCTTTTTGCCTCAGGAGTATTTATAATTGTGCAAGGAGTTCCCGATAAGCGGGTGGTAAGAACAATATCATTCATATGCGCTCTAACCACTGCATTCTTATATGCATCGTTCACACCTGCTTCATTACTTGCAATAAATTTCGTACCAATTGACGCACCAGATGCCCCTGCTGCAAGCACTGATAACAATGCAGCTCCGGTAGCAATTCCGCCTGCTGCAATTACAGGTTTACCCGGAAAATTCTTTTTTAATGATGCCACTAAAATATGTAATGGATAAGGACCAGCATGCCCTCCTGCGCCCTGCCCCACTGCTACAAAGCCATCACAGCCCTGATCGAAAACTTTTTTCGCATGTTCAATATTGGTTACATCACAGAATACTTTTGCACCATAACCGTGCGTCTGCTGAATAACTTCCGAAGGATTCCCCAATGAAGTAATATAAAAAGGCACTTTCTTTTCAACGCAAATTTTTAGATGCTTCTGATACAAATAATTTGTCTTTTGTACAATAAGGTTTACGCCATATGTACCGCTTTTATATCCTTCTCTGTATTTATTTAAATTGTCCAACACACCTTCCAACTCCCCATCTTTTCGAAAATTAAGTGTCGGGAAAGCGCCCGCAATCCCGGAACGAATAGCAGACTTCATCATCTCCTCGTTAGAGACAAGGAACATGGGTGCCATGATCACAGGAAAATCTATCCCCAGTAACTGAGTAAGATCGTTATTAATTTTCGCCTTTTCCGGCATATATATTTGTGTTATATTTGGTTGTTAAGGTAACACATAATTTTTTATTGCAAAACAAAGGATCTCATGGAAATAACACGATTATTTGATATACTGGATTATTGTAAAGAAAAATATAATAAACAGGATGCTATAGGTGCCAAGGAAAATGGCAAATGGGTCACCTACTCTACCCAACAGGTAATCGACAATTCAAACCAGCTTGCCCTTGGTTTATTAGAGCTTGGCGCACAGCCCGGTGACATGGTTGCGCTTATTGCTAATAACCGACCGGAGTGGTTGTTTGCGGATTATGCAATGCAGTTGACCGGTGTTATTAACGTACCTATTTATCCAACGATAAGTGAAAACGATCTTAAATTTATTTTTAACGATGCCGGAATAAAATATGTTTTTGTATCGAGCAACGATCTTTATAAAAAAGTAAAAGGAATATTAAACGATACGCCTACTGTTAAAGAAATTATTACGTTCAATAAAATTGAAGGCGCTAAACATTGGTCGGAACTTTTAGAAGCGGGCAAAAAAAGCACAAAACAATCACAATTAGATCAGATAAAAGCAAGCGTTAAACCGAACGACCTTGCCACTATACTTTACACATCCGGTACAACAGGAAATCCAAAGGGTGTTATGTTATCGCATGATAATATTGTTAGCCAGATACACGCTGTAAAAAGCCGTATGCCGGTAGATAGCAGGCACAAAGCATTAAGCTTTTTGCCATTGAACCATGTGTACGAAAGAATGCTGGGATATAATTACATGGCACTGGGTGTTTCCATTTATTTTGCGGAAAGCCTGGATACCATTTCTGATAATTTAAAAGAAATAAAACCTGAAATATTTACAACTGTTCCAAGGCTATTGGAAAAAGTATACGACAGGATTGTAGCAAAAGGAAATGAACAAAAAGGAATAAAGAAAAAATTATTTTTCTGGGCGCTCGAACTTGGATTACAATACAAAGATGAAGGAGAGAACAGCGCGTGGTATATGTTTAAACTAGGCATTGCGCGTAAACTTATTTTCAGCAAGTGGCAGGAAGCACTTGGCGGAAGAGTTATAGCAGCTGTTTCCGGTGGCGCTGCATTGCAGGAAAGATTAGCAAGAGTATTCTGGGCAGCAAACATCCCGGTATTACAGGGTTATGGATTAACAGAAACATCACCTGTCGCGGCGGTAAATTATTTAGGAAAAGGCAACGCTAAATTCGGAACAGTAGGAACCGTTATTGATAAAGTGCAGGTGAAGATCGCTGCAGACGGAGAGATATTAGTAAAAGGTCCGAACATTATGCTTGGCTATTATAAGCAGCCTGAGAAAACCGCTGAAGTACTTATTGATGGCTGGTTCCATACAGGGGATATTGGTGTAATGCAGGATGGAAAATATTTAAAGATCACCGATCGTAAAAAAGAAATTTTTAAAACATCAGGCGGAAAATACATTGCGCCGCAAATGATAGAGAACAAATTAAAAGAATCTCCTTTTGTAGAACAGGTGATGGTGGTGGGTGAAAACCAAAAGTATGCCGGGGCATTTATTGTTCCAGGGTTTGCAGCCTTAAAAGACTGGTGCCAGCAGAATGGCGTTGATTACAAGAGCAACGAAGATGTAGTGAAGAATGAAAAAGTAATTGCATTGATAAAAAGTGAAGTGGAAAAAACCAACAAAACACTTGCACAATACGAGACCATAAAGAAAATAGAATTGATGCCACGTGAATGGTCCATTGATAAAGGAGAAATGACACCTAAGCTCAGCTTAAAACGGAAAGTAATCTTTGAAGCGAATAAAGCAGCGCTGGATAAAATGTTTCCAACGGGGAATTAATATGCGCTGGAATACGAAACAAACATTCGCCAATCACCCCAAATATGGGTAGATAGGCGCTACTTTATAGCGGGTATAAACAAGTTAGCGGTCATTGTAAAAAGACTGTGCAACCTGACAATTTTGTGCGGACAGATA
>CAZQIC010000162.1:0-9089 GCA_964593555.1 uncultured Bacteroidia bacterium
GCATCATACCTTTGGCATGGTGTATTTCTGACAGATTTTTCCCGAATTAATTACCCAATCAGCTTTTTTCTTACTGTTGCCAGTTTCGTTTATCTTTTATTCGGCTTTATTATCAGTAAAGGTTACAGCCTGATAATTTTCAAAAAAATATCTGACAAAAAAATTCTGAAGGGGTTGTTGATCGGAATGGTGTCAGGTGTTACAGTATTTTCGATTACGTTGGTTGCGGGAGTTTCCTTTAGCTATCAACTAACAATGGAAAACTTATTGCTTGATCTCACCTGGCAAATTTTTGAACAATCAATTGGAGGAGTAGCCGTTGGATTAGTGCATGTTTTTTTAGTCGGAGAATTTGTTTACCAGGACGATTAGTATCCGTATTTCTCCCCCCACAATTTTTTCAGGTATTGCCTTAGTTCATTTTCTCTCAAATTATTTCCTGGCTCATAAAACTTAATCCCTCTAATTTGTTCTGGAAGATATTCCTGATCAGAAAAATTATTTTGAAAACTGTGTGAGTATTTATAATCCTTACCATAACCAATATCCTTCATTAATTTTGTGGGTGCATTTCTGATATGTAGAGGTACCGGCAGATTTCCTGAACTACGCACTTCCTGCTGTGCATTACCTATTGCTTCATATGACGCATTGCTTTTTGCAGAAGAAGCAAGATAAACAGTTGCCTGAGAAAGGATGATCCTTGACTCGGGCCAGCCAATAGAATTTACCGCCTGGAAACAAGAGTTAGCTAATACCAATGCGGTTGGATTTGCATTACCAATATCTTCAGAAGCTGATATCACTAATCTACGTGCAATGAATAGAGGATCTTCTCCGCCTTCTATCATTCTTGCTAACCAATAAACTGCTGCGTTGGGATCACTTCCCCGAATTGATTTAATGAAAGCGGATATAATATCATAATGCTGCTCACCTGCTTTATCATACAAAGCAATGTTCTGTTGAACTTTTTCAAGCACAAGTTCATTATCAATCACAACAGTTGAATCGGAAACAGAACCAACGACCAATTCAAAAATGTTAAGCAATTTACGAGCATCACCGCCTGAAAAACGCAGCAAGGCTTCTGTCTCTTTTAATTCTATTTTTTTTTCTTTGAATAAAAGATCTGTAGCTATAGCACTTTGTAATAAAGCAAGCAGATCCTGCTCTTCCAATGGTTTAAGAATATAGACCTGACAGCGCGAAAGTAAAGCCGAAATAACTTCGAAGGAAGGATTCTCCGTTGTTGCACCAATCAATGTAACAACTCCTTTTTCAACTGCACCTAATAAAGAGTCCTGCTGTGATTTACTGAAGCGGTGTATCTCATCAATAAAAAGCACCGGAGTATTTGTTCCAAAAAAACTCTGACTCTTCGCTTTTTCAATTATTTCCCGAACATCTTTTACGCCGGAATTTATTGCACTCAAGTTATAGAATGGTCTCTTTAATTGATTTGCTATTATATTGGCCAATGTGGTTTTACCCACCCCCGGAGGCCCCCATAGGATAATGGAAGGCAATGCTCCTGACTCAATTGCTTTTCTTAAAACAGCATTTTCTCCAACTAAATGTTTTTGACCAATATAATTATCCAGCGAAGTAGGCCGCAAACGCTCTGCTAACGGGATATTTGTAGATACTGGCATGCTGTTTGTGTAATTATTAACAAAGATAGGTTATTAATAAAAAACTGTGATTGATTTTGTCAATCAAATTGAGTGAACTACCTTTATTATAATTTAAACGCAAAAACTATGAAGCATCTAAGGATATTGTCGGTATTCGCAGTTCTACTGCTGTTGACAACAACAACTTTTGCTCAAAAAAAGAAAAAAGAAAAACCGCCCCTGGAGAAAAGAACTTTTGCGGTGGAAGTATTTGAGGTTAAAGAAGGAAAAAAACCCAAACCAAATCCTGATAAAGTATCTTTCAATTACGATAAAGTATCCTCAAAATTCATCAAAGAAAAAACGCATTTCCCTGCTGTTTCCTATGTGATCATGAGTGATTCAACGGTTACCAACGAAGATGGTGAAGAAGAAAGAACAGTTGAATTTATGGCTGAAGCAGTAAATGATAAAGCAGAAGAGATCAGCTGGAAAGGCAGTGTTAGCGGCAAGGCGATTAATGCAGAGGTGGTAATGTCAAAAAATGGTGTTGTAAAAAAGAAATATACCTTAAAGGGAGAAGAAAAATAATTCTTCAGGAATTCGTTCTTTCCAAATGATATAAAGTAAGGGCTGCAATAGGAGACTCAATTATGTTTCCAATCTGTACGCCCTTTTTTGCTGCCACGTTTTTTATAATTGAGTTGTAATAAAAAGCCACTGACCCTACAAAAGACAGCTTTACTTCTTTGTGCTTTTGATATTTACAAATGTGTTTATCAAAAAACTGTTCTATGCAATCATACACCAGTTTGTTCAAATAAGGATCGCTTATATTCCTGAAAATAAATTTGCTGAATGAAGCCAGGTACCTGCTTGGGAAAGGTTTTTTATACACACCGTCTAAAATTTCCTCTGCAGTTAAAATGGTTTTGTGATTAAATATATCGGTTACCGATTTTGGTAATTCCTTATTAAGGTAAGCCGTAATAAAAGTTTTTCCAATATGAGCGCCGCTGCCTTCATCACCTAAAATATATCCCAGTGATGTTACGTTCTCAACAATATTTTTTCCATCGTAATAACAGGAGTTAGAACCTGTGCCAAGTATGGCGGCGATTCCAGGATCAGAGCCACATACTGCCCTTGCAGCAGCAAGTAAATCATGATCAACCTCAACAATTGCATTAGGAAAACATTCATTTAAGGCCGCTTTCACAATAGCCACTTTTGATTCGGTTGAACAACCAGCACCGTAAAAATGAATATTAATTTTTTCCGGAAGAACTACCTTTGGCATTTGGGGCAGTAGCACTGTTTTTATTTCATTTGAAATCGTTTCTGTATTTTGATGATAGGGATTAAAACCTGTAGTTTCAAATTGAAGAATTTGATTGTCCTTATCAACAAACCTCCAATGTGTTTTAGTTGAACCGCTGTCCGCAATTAACATCATATTAAACAAAAGTAATTGTTGTTAACGGGAAAGTAAAAATTAATTTCCGGAAGAAAATAAATATTTGTTAGGGCTGATTAAATTTTCCCTTACAGCATACAAAACAAGACCAGCGGTATTTGCGATACCCAGTTTATTCATGATGTTTTTTCGGTGAGTGGTAATTGTATGCATACTCAAAAATAACTTATCGGCGATCTGTTTATTCGAATAGCCTTCAGCAATCAGTTGAATGATCTCTAATTCCCTGTTGGTTACATCAACACCATCGCAGGCCCTAAATGAAGGTGCATTCTCAAAATCTTTATTACTATCAGCCATTACATCAACTATTTTACCACACAAAAACCTTTCGCCTCTTGCGGTTGAATGAATTGCCTGTAAAACTTCCTCCTCATCACATTCCTTAAGTAAATAACTGGTAAGACCCATTTCAAAAGATCTTGCCATTAACACTTTAGGTTGTATATCTGTGATCGCTAATATTTTAACTTTGGGATATGCCGCTGATATTAATTTGAGATCGTTGTTTTTTGCTAATAAGGAAACAAAATCTATAATTAAGACAGCCTCCGGGAAAAGACTTAACGTATCCAGTAATTCATTTTGATTTTTAGCTTCAGCAACCAGTTCCAGTTCAGGATTAGATGATACAATAGAAGCGATCCCCTTGCGTACAAGGAAATTATTATCAGCTACTATTATCTCGATCCTGGGCATTAGCTTTATTTAGATTAATTATAAATAAAGATCAAATGTATGCACTACTTAGCAGTAATCCAAAAAAATAAAACGTATAATTATTAACAGTTTTCTGTTAAATCACCTCAAATACCTCACCTTCCAGGGCTAATAGAGTATTTTCGAATACTGGTTTAATTTCATCCAGGAATGGATTAAGATCGTTATACCTTGCCGAAAAATGCCCGATCAACAGCTGTTTTACCTCAGCCAATTTTGCAATATTCCCTGCCTGAATCGTAGTGGTATGAAAGGTTTCTTTTGCCCTGTGCTTCATATCCTCCATAAAAGTGGTCTCGTGATAAAGCAGATCAACATTTTTTATAATAGGAACAATGGACTCATCGTAACAGGTATCTGAACAAAAGGCATATGACCTTGGGGACATGTGAGAAACCGTGAGTTCTTTATTAGGAATAACTGTCCCACTTTCCAATGTATAATCGGCTCCGGCTTTAATTGATTTGATAAACGACTTAGGGATATTATACTCTTCTATTTTTTCTTTACTGATATTCTGCTGCCTGAATTTTTCGCGAAATAAAAAACCATTGCAGGGTATGCGGTGATTTAAAGGAATGGTCTCCACGCTAACATTATCATCCTCAAAAATAATTTCATTCTTGCCCTCCCCTAATAAATGATAAATAATTGGATAATGAAGATATGTTTGACTATGCTTGTTTTGTAATTCAATAATTTCTTTTAATCCGGCCGGACAATAAAGGTGCAGTTCATTTTTACGTCCTAGCAAATGCATGCTGGATAATAAACCCATTAAACCAAAATAATGATCGCCATGCAAATGGCTAATGAAGATATGATTGATACGCTGGAACTTTAATTTAAATCTTCTTAACTGAACCTGGGTGGCTTCACCGCAATCAATAAGAAAATACTTATCGTGAATGTTAAGCAGCTGAGATGTGGGGTTCCGCTTGGAAGTAGGAGTCGCGGAAGAACAGCCTAATATTGTAAGCTCAAAAGGCTGCATAACTTAAAATGCAGTTGCTTTTCCGAACCGTAAAACAATCATGTTTAATGGGCATTGATGTGGTCAATACCTTCCTTAACCGTTTCTTTAATCGTAAGAATAGAATCCAGCTGAGAAATTGAGATCAATTTTTTTACCGGCTCCTGTATGCAGGTAAGTACAAAGATGCCCTTTGCATTTTTACAAAGCCTGTTTGCAACTAATATGGCACTAAGGCCGGAAGAGTCGCAATAACGTGTACTTGCAAGGTCGATGATAATATTTTTTACACCATCTGAATTTAATACAACCAATTCCGATTTAAGCGATGGTGCAATATTAGTGTCAAGTTTCTCTGCTTGAATAGAGATAACTGTATATGCGTCTTGTTTATTTATTTGAAAACTCATGATTACGATGCTTGTAACAAAGATATTAAAATTTAATTCATACCAAACTTAGTACAATTTAGCATCAATCCTCACTTCTTCCTGCCAATAAATACAGAACAGCCATCCTTATTGCCACCCCATTCTCTACCTGCTCAAGTATTATTGATTGTTTTGAATCGGCCACATCGCTGGTAATCTCCACCCCCCTGTTGATCGGCCCGGGGTGCATCACAATTATTTTTTTCTTAAGCGAATCAAGCAGATCCTTATTTAGTCCATAAAGCATTGAATATTCCCTTAGCGAGGGTATATATCTAACATCCTGCCTTTCTAACTGTATTCGAAGCATGTTTGCTACATCGCACCATTCTAAAGCTTTTCGAAGATCTGTCTCAACCTTAACACCTAATTTATCGATATGCATTGGCAATAATGTTGGCGGCCCGGAGACCATTACATTCGCACCAAGTTTTTGCAGGCAGAAAATATTTGACAGTGCTACACGCGAATGAAGTATATCACCCGCTATAAGTATATTTTTTCCTTTTACATTCCCCAGTTTTTCCCTTATCGAATAGGCATCAAGCAATGCCTGGGTTGGATGTTCATGCGCTCCGTCGCCTGCATTTAAGATACTCGCATCAATATGTTTTGAAAGGAACACCGCAGCACCGGGATTAGGATGGCGCATAACGATCATATCTACCTTCATGGCCAGGATATTGTTCACTGTATCAATTAACGTTTCTCCTTTTTTTACAGAGGAAGAGGATGCTGAAAAGTTGATCACATCTGCAGATAATCTTTTTTGAGCAAGCTCAAATGATATCCTTGTACGCGTTGAGTTTTCAAAGAATAAATTGGCGATTGTTGTGTCCCTTAGCGAAGGGACTTTTTTGATCGGACGATTGATAACTTCTTTAAAATTATCGGCCGTTTTAAAAATAAGATCAATATCAGTTGGGGTGAGGTACTTTATTCCGAGCAGGTGTTTGGTTGATAATTTAGTCATACCTTTTATTGATCGTTTGACAATAGCCATACTGTGTCTTTACCTTCTATTTCCTTCCACTCCACTTTTACCTTTTGCGAGGCAATGGAATCAATTGTCTTGCCAACATAATCCGGCTGTATAGGCAAATGCCTGCTATACCTTCTATCGACCAGCACCATTAACTCTACACTTTTAGGGCGACCAAAAGCGAGCATCGCATCCAATCCTGCCCTTATTGTGCGCCCTGTAAAAAGGACATCATCAATAAGGATCACTTTTTTATCTTCTACAATAAAGTCGATCTGGGTTCTATTCGGGATCAATTCCTTTTTTCTAAAATCGTCGCGGTAAAAAGTAATATCCAGGTTGCCGCACTTAATATTTTTACTTTTTAATATTTGAAAAAGTGTTTTTTGTATCCTATTGGCCAAAAAGATCCCTCTTGGCTGCAGGCCAATGAGTGCGGATTCCGAGAAATTATTGTGATTTTCTATTAATTGATGACAAAGACGGTTGATTGTTATTTCGAAATTGCTGCTATCAAGGATTACCTTAGGCTTCATTTTGTCATTTGCAAAGATACTAAAATAAAACAAATACCACCGATTTCATTTTACGAGGGTGTACGAAAAATTGCACTTTTTTTTAAATTTGCCTCACCCTGCCCTCTCCGAATGAGAGGGTTATAAATAGTGCGATTCTTCGTACACTCTTTTTACATACCCGTATCAACACCTTCTATGCTTGAGCGTGTATTTTTTCTCTTAAAGATAGAAGCGTCAAACTTTCCGAATTTATAAGAGACATTGAATTTAAAAACCCGCTGGTCTCTTTTACGCAAAGTGTTTTGAATAAAGTACTGCGACTGTGAATGAGAAAAGGTTTGTTTCGTTTTAAAAACATCTGATACACTTAAATTAACAGAAAGATTTTTCTTCTTCCCGAAACTTTTTTTAAGCGCAAGATCAACACTATAAATAGGATCAATATATCCTTGTATGGTAGCCGGTGGGCTGCCAAACCACTGTTGTCCACCACCTCCCTGCCCTCCTCTTCCGCTGCTCACGGGCATTATACTTTTTGATTTATAATCTGATGTGATTTGAAAGTCGAAATCTTTGGGCAGCTTAAATGTTATATTCAATTTGGTGAACCAGGTAAACTGCTCCCGCGAAAGATCCTTTTGCAAATTACCACCATCGATTACCGAATTAAAAACATTAACATTAAATGTTAAGTCCAGCCGCTTATAGGTATTCATAGAAGTAAATTCCAATCCGTATGTATAACCCGATTTAGCATTTTCACTGGTATTGATAATAATATTTTTATCCAGGACAGAATCGTATTCATTGACCTGGAATGAAGTGATAAGATTTGTTGTTCGTTTATAATATGCAGAAGTGATAAGATTGTTTTCTTTGTTGAAGGTTTTTTGATATGAATATTCCAACGAATGAATAAACTCGGGCTTTAATCCAGCATTTCCCCGATTTATGTTTAATGAATCTGCATAATCCGTATAAGGTATGATCTGCATAAATCCCGGCCTGTTTATTTTTCGCGAATAATTTAATTGCATATCATTTGAGTCGTTTATTTTATACGATCCAAATACACTCGGGAAAAGACTTACAGGATAACGGTACCTGAAACTTTCAGTACTTCCAGTCACAGTACCTCTATAATCAAAACTCTCTGCACGTAGGCCTGTTTGATATCCTACTTTTTTAAACATATTAGAATAGGTAAAATATGCAGCATACTGATGCTCGATAAAATTATAATTTAACGAAGAGGAATTTAATTTTACGTAATCGTTAATTGTATAATCAAACAAAAAATTATTATTTACACTCAAATAGCTTTTAAAAATCGCCTTTACTCCCATTTCAATTTTTGATTTTTCTTTCAGGGGATTAATAAAATCAAACTGGCTGGTGATAATATCATTTCCGCCATTCCCTTCTTGTTTGGTTTTATTTATATTTACCAGAGGGGCATTAAAAATATCATAGTACTGCGTATTAAAAACGCCATTATTACTATTTTCACTTGTACTATAGCTTATGTCTCCCGTTAATTCTCTTCCCGCTTTCGGGAACAAATGTTTATATAAAATTGAACTTGTTGCATTGTAAAACTGGCGATTTGTTTTCGACAAACGATCGGAAGATGTTCTATTTACGTGTGAATCATATAAGGTATCTGTAGAAATATCAATATCGTCTGTGGTCGAGAATACGCCCCTGTGAAATGTTTCGGAGAATGTTAATGTATTCCTGTTATCAATAAAATAATCGAAGCCGCCTTTTAAAAAAAGAAAGTATCCCTTGGTATTATTTGTCCCATTTTGAAACACATTAGTTTGAGGTGAACCAACGAGGTTATAACGATCAGTTTCAGTGGTTCCCATGTTTTTTCGCTGGTTCATATTCGCAGAAAGAAATACATTTATTTTATTTTCTCGTGCATTGATATCACCACCTAAATTTGCCCTTCCCCTGGAATCAAGACCCAGCTTGATATTCCCGCTGTATCCAATTTTTTTATTTTGCTTGAGAATTATATTTACAATTCCGCCACCTCCTCCCGAGGCATCGTATTTCGCAGAAGGGTTTGATATCACCTCTACGCTTTCAATAGCATTCGCGGGAATTTGATCAGGAGTAAGTGTTGTGGGACGACCGTCTACAAAAATCTGAGGTGCGGCATTTCGCATGGTAATATTGCCATCAATATCCACATTTAATGAAGGCACGCTCTTCAGTACATCTTCCCCGGTGCCTCCTTCGGTAACTGCATTTTTACCAACATTAAAAACCTTTTTATCAATCTAGCTATAGCTTCGAACAATTGCAACTGTTGCTTTTCCAATACTCATATGTTATCATTCAATAACGTTTAACCTATTGAT
>CAZQIC010000163.1:0-9086 GCA_964593555.1 uncultured Bacteroidia bacterium
AACCACAAATGTGTCTGCGGAGCACTGAACCGCCACTTTTGCCAAACCCGTGTTACAAGCTGGCCTTCTGTCCACCGAGTAGTTGAAACGCTTTACTGTCAAAGGTTTTGGTGTCTGCATTGCAATTGATTTTTGTCTGTCGTTGGGTTGTGCGGTTGCGTATTTTTTATTTTCAGAAGGGGAGGAATTTTTTTTTAATTCAATTTTGTCTGCGTAGGAAAGGTGAAAGCTCTTTTGCAAGCTATGGTCTGTGCTTGGGCTTGTGTGGCTTGCAAATGTGCTTACACCTGTGCGTAGGCTTTTCTGTAATTCAATATTAAAATGCATTCCTAAGTTTATTTATCTCATAAGGTAATAATCCTCGTTTCAATAGTTCTTCATTTGATAATTGGTTAACTAAAGTAATAAGTATTTCAGGAGTTCTGTCCTGATTCAATATGTTCTTTAGCTTACTAATTGCTGAATAAGGAATGTCGTATTCCATTAATGCTGCAAGGTTTGACGGTAAGAAACCATGTTCTAAACTTGTCGCAAAAAACGAATAGTTTCCATGTGGCATTTTGTTCTTTTTGAAAACGTATACCTGAAGTTCTGAAACCACCGAAAGCCATTTTGGTAGTTTATAGTCAAACCAATGCCGAGTTATGTTCAAGATGAAAAATGAAAGTCTGTCAATACGGGCTTGTTCGTCTGGTATTTGCACTTTCCAATAGTTATCATTTATTGTGTCGTTGATTAAAGCGGAAATAGATTGAAGTCTTGCATACTTACTTGTCAAAACTGCTAATTGTCCAGCATTACGAATGTCTGCTTTATTCTCTCCGGGTTTTAATAAGTGTCTCCAACATAAATCTAAAACATAATTAAGCTGGTCATATGTAGGAAAAGAGTTCCAATTCAATAATTGTCTGTTTGCTGGCAGTTGAGCCTCTATTTCTGCAATTATTCTTAACTGTCCGTCAATATTTATTCCTGAATTCTTTTTGATTACTTCTTGAAGTTCATTTGGAAGGCCATTAAATTCTTCCAATCTTTTCTTTGCGGAATTTTCTAATTCATTGTCATCTAAAGAAATTAATAGTTCAAGCGGAGCATTCTCCTGATTGAAAAGTGGAATATCAACAAACAATTCCATTTGGTCGGGCTGTTTTTCAAAACGATAAACATTGCCAATAAAATGTTTTTTCATTCTTCCTGACCTGCCAGCTATGTTCTTGTAATCAAAAAAATCAATTTGCTTTGTTCCTTTGTCCTTATCATATAGAACCACATTTTTAGCAGAAGTATTTACACCTTCAATTAATGTTGATGTGCAAAAAAGCCAACGAACTGAATTTTGATTAAATGCATCAACGATGGAGCTTCCTAAATGCCTTGGTAAGGCTCCGTGATGAAACCCTGCTCCAAAATTTAAGGATTGAATTAATGACCAACGAAAATTAACATTTTCAGTAATCCAATCAATCATTTCCTTATTGTTAGAAACGTTTTCAATTTTTGGATTAATGTTTTGAGATTTCAAATAGTCGATAAACTCCAAACACAATGCTGTTGCCTTATTTGGTGAAGAACAATAAATTAAGGTCTGTTCATCAGTTTTCGCAAGCAACTCAAAAAGAGCTTTTTTCTTTAGTAGCTTCTTTTCTTTCGCTTTTACCTTGTCCAGTATTTCTAAACTTTTCTCATCAACTGCAACTGTTGCAAATTCAGTAGGAAACCAAGTCAAATCAAACTTTTGTTTGAATGATACTGGTATGCTTTTTATCATAGGCCCTAACAAATAAAATTTGTTAGTTAACTTCAATAGTTTGTGAAAGGCTTGATTCAATGAGATTGCCCTGTCATCGTCTCTTTCTAGACTCAATTTGTAAAATTCATCAATGACAAAGAACTCAATTGGTGGAAAGTGATTGTATTCTACGACTCTTTCACCAGTGAAAAGAAAAATGTTTCCTTTTGCTTCATCAGGCTCTTGATTAGTTGAAACAATTATTTTGTATGTATCTCGATACTTTAAAAGTTTTTTACGTGTTTCGTCAAGAAGTGCAAGTGTTGGTTGAATAATTACGATTTGTTTATAAATCATACTTGCAATAATTTCTTCTATAAGAAGACTTTTTCCAAAGCTTGTAGGAGCACTTACAACAACTGAACGCTTGCTTTGAAGTTCAATTGATAGTGTCTGCTGTTCTTCATGAAGATAAACATCTTTCAAAAAAGGTGATTTGTGATATTCGTATCGAATTGTGGCACTCTCTGTTAACTGTTCGGGGTCAACATATGGATAAAGACCTGCTGATTCAGTTAATTGATTCCAAATTGGTTTTGTGTTTTCTGGTATCTTGTCCCAAGCATCCCGAACCCGAATAACTAAATCTCTACCATGATTTTCTTCCTCTATACTGGATAGAAGCATAGAACAATACTTTGATAATTCAAAACTATCATCGTATGCAATTTCTGATGAATTATTCAGAAATGATATTGCGTTTTTAACGTCTGTAAATGTCATACTCTTTGCATTGCTTTAAGTCTTGCGTCAAGTTCAAAATTTAATTCATCCTTGTCAGGCAATGGAAGAAGAAGCAAAACAATTTCTAAATTTGATGCTGGCTTTTTTCTATTGAATTCATCATGTAAAGCCTCACACTCCTTCTTGAAGTCATCAATGTATTGTTGCGTTTCATCATTGTGGTTACCAAACAAACTGCTGTTATATGTGCAAACCATTGGAATCACTATGCTCGAAAAGATTACATCAAGTTTTTGGTTCTTGTGCATTAAAGTTCTCCAATGCTCAATTTCTGGTGCATCAGTCGGTAATTTCCTTGTAATTAGACTAAACTGTTGACGCAAATAGTCTGCATTGAAATGCTTAACAATATCACCTACAAGGTCAGTAACACCATCTATTCCAGATTTATAGAGTTTGGATTCTCCTAACCATAATTTTTTATCGTTGCCGTTTATTGTTACATGAACACCATCGAAACCATGAGCTGGAATGTTCGGGGCATCACGAAAGAAAATTGTCGAAATTAGCGGAATTGAATTACAGAAATCTCTCAACAACAAATGCAGTATTAATTCACCAAATTCTCCTCTACGCTTGTATTTGTCTGTGGTGTAAACAGTTTTTGCGGCATCTTGAAGCCTATCAACAATTTCAGTAAGCGGAATATTATTACCTTGATGATACCCTAAAGCATATTCTGGAATTACACTTCTGATAGTTTCAACTAAAGGAAGTAATCGAAATTTGTTTTGGTCAAAACCCACATGGTAGGCTCTAAGCGTTGAATGGCTTATGCGTTCATCTAATACCAAATCTGAATTAAAGGGTCTTGCCATTTTACTTTACTATTAATTACGCTGCCTTATTTCTACACAACCTAAACACCGCCTGAACGATATACTCAATGATTCCGCCTGGACTTACATAAGGACCTTCAATCAGTCTTTCGTCCCAGTTGTGGTCAAGGTAGTAATTGATAATTCGTTGCTTTAAAGTGTTTCTGTATGCTTCTAAAAACATTGTGTTGTCTATATTATTGATGATAAGCGTTACGATGCCATCATCCTGCATTACTTCTTCAATCACTTCGTTAATCAATAAGGCTTCTTCATCCGTAATTTGAAAAACGTTTCGCAAGTCGTCCATTACTTCGGGAATACTGGCTCTTGGTGGTTCGGTTCTTCCTCCGCCTGTTCCACCTCTTGGTGGTGGCGGTGGTTCGTTTACTGTTGAACTTGTAATAATTCCTCTATAACGAACAGTGCTTTTCTCAACCAATAAATTTTTCAAATGGTCTTTCAATGAAGATGCAGAACCTTTCTTGAAAAGCTTGTCTGCAATTACTTCGGCAAATAAGGCAAAGCGAATAATCATTTTTGGTAATTGAAAAAACAGAGTGGTAAAATAAAAATCGCTTACATATCGGTTCAGGAAATTTACAATGTCCTTTTGTGCTTCTTTCTCCGTAACGAGTTCACGAAATTTGTTTCTGTAATCGTTTGAAAGTGCCATCAGGTCTGCATCTTTTGCAGGGTCGGTGGTGGCTTCTTTGATTAACTCTGTGTAGCGAATTATTTCACCTTCATCAAAAATATTGAAACTCAAAAACTCATTGTAACGGTCTTCAAGTAACTGCGGATTGGGTTCTTGCGGTTGAAAACGGCTTCCTGTTCTGTATCGTCTGAAAGCATCAAAAATATTCTGAACGGAATTGGTAAAGTCCACCACCATCGTTGTGTCTTTTCCGTATGTCTTGCGGTTAAGCCTTGAAAGGGTTTGAACTGCATTTACGCCTCTCACTGGTTTGTCTAAAAACATTAAAACCAATTTCGGCTGATTGAAACCTGTCTGAAATTTATTGGCAACTACAATAATTCGATAATCATCATTTTCATTAAACACATCTTCAATCTTTTTTCCTCCGTGAGTTGTGGCAAGTTCGTTTAAGGTTTCTTCTTTTATTTCGTTTCCTTTTTCATCGGTAAAGTCTGAAAAGGCAAAGAGAATTTTGAAAGGTAAATTTCGTTTCGCAATTTTTTCTTTCAACGCTTCATAGTAAAGCAAACCAGCGGCTCGTGATGATGTTACCACCATTGCCTTACCTGTTCCGTTCAAGGTGTCTTTTACTTTATCTTCAAAGTATTTCAGAATTACTTCACTTTTGTATTGTATTAATTCAGGGTCACGAAATGCAACTTCTCTCAACGCTTTATGAACCACACCAGCAGGATACATTTCATCATCGGGAATGATGGTTTTGCTTTTCAAGTGATACAAAGTTTGATAGCTTATGATGTTGTTTGCCACATCTAAAATGTAGCCTTCCTTGATGGCTTCATCTTCGGTATATTCATCAAGTGGTTGCCCGAAATAATCAACTGTTGTTTGAATTGGTGTTGCCGTAAAAGCAATCAACACTTGGTTGCTAATGTTTACCTTCTTGGCTTCTTTGATGATTTCTTCTTCATCCGTTGGCAATTCTTCGTTGTCGGGTTGTTCTGGATTGGTGAAAATAGCTTTTACATTGCTTGCCATTTTACCGTCCTGACTTCTGTGTGCCTCGTCAATGATAAAAGCAATGCGAAGTTGTTTCAGTCCTTCATCTTCCTGAATGATTTCCTGAATGTAACTAAACTTTTGAATGGTAGAAACCACAATACTTTTACGCTGACGGATAAAATATTTCAGTTTATCACTGTCTTTCGCTAATCCTATTTTGTTGGTTAGATGAACAAAGTTTGCCAACTCATCTTTTATGTTTTTATCCAAACTTCTTCTATCGGTTAGCACAATCACCATATCAAATATTTTGTGATTGCTTGCCGAATACAAACTATCCAAACGGTCGGTAAGCCAGCTAATGGTTAGCGTTTTTCCCGAACCTGCTGAATGGTTTATCAGGTATTTTGCTCCTAAAGTATTTTCAGTTTCAAAATGGGTTGAAATATTGTTTGCCAATTTGTGATTGCTACGTAATTGGTGAAACCTCGGAAACATTGTTCTTTCGGGTTCTATCAATAAAATACCGTCTTCGGTTATGTTTTGGTTGGCAGGAATGTAAAGCAAAAAGAAGCTGATATATTCCAATACCCATTCTTTACTCAATACATCTTTATATAAAAACTCAATTGGGTATTCGCCTTGATTTTCTTCTTTGTTAGTTAAACCTTGATTGAAAGGAATAAAGTTATGCTCCGAAAACGGATTGGTAGCAATTTTTACTTCACTGGTGTCGGCTGCAATGTGCAGAAACGGCAAAGTAAATATTTGATTTTCCTGCGGACGAATGTTGTATTGCTCCACTGCATCATATACGTTTTGTCCTTCGTCTTCGTGTTTCAGTTCAATAGTGATAATGGGCAAGCCATTCAGGAACAAAACCAAATCAATGCTTTGAGAAGTATCGCTGCTGAAATGGTATTGCTGTTTTACTGAAAAAATATTTTTGCTGTAATTGTCAAACGAAGTTTTGCTGTTGCTGCTTCTTGGCTTCGGGTAATACAAGTCAAATGCAATACCTCTTACAGGTAAACTATTTCTGATAATTACCCAAAGCGGTTTGCGTTGCAAATCGGATTTGAGTGATTCTAATATTTCACGGTCGGCATCTGTGCCGTAATTCTCTTGCAGTTTCTCGTATTTAGTTAATTGAGTTTCTATAATAAAACCGAGCAAGTGAGCAGCAATAAAATGAAAATCGGTATCGGTGCAATCGGCAGCCGATAAAGCAGAATAGCCGTGCTTCTTGGTTATATAAGCCGCTATGTGATTTTCAAATATTTTCTCTTTATCGCTTTTCATTACGCTGTTTGTATTTGCTGTTTTTCTTGGGTTAAGCCATATACTTGCTTTTTGCCTGTAACTATTTCGTGAATCTGGCTTTTTTTATAGTTCAATAAAACTTCAATCTGTTTTTCTATTTTGGTTATGGTTTCTAAATTTCTGTCCCTAATTATATCAAGTGTATTACAAATCTCAACTTGCTCGTTTTTTGGTGGAATTGGTAAATAGAAATAAGACAGTTGTGTGGTAAAATCAACTCTCGGCATTTTCGCACCATAAGAAATTATTGTGCAAGTTTCTATAAAACCGTGGGAGGAAATACAGTATTCAAAATAACTATTCAATATTTTAGTGCAATTGAATGCTAAAATCTCTCCAGTGCATTTACCATCTTCTTTCGTCAAATAATGCTTATTTAAATAAGGTCTCAGTTTGCCGAATAGAACATCACCCTTTTTAAAAATGGTTACTTTACTGTTGACTTCTTCTGTGTTCCTAAATCCTAAAACTCTTCCATTCTCTTTTTCAATATCCTCCAATTCCAAATAGTCTTCTACTTCTGATTTCTCGTCCGTTTTTTCATTACGTAACTCGACTAAATCTTTTAACCTATCCTGTTTCCAATGTTTTGGCATTTTACCAATCCAATCTTCTCCGCTATCAGACAATTCAACCTTAGATTTTAGTCCTTTTGTAACCGCATTCTGAACAACACTTTTAAATTGGTGTTGCAGATTTTCAATTTGCTTTCGTTTTATTTCAACCACACGGTCAATTTCGGCACAAGTCTTATCTAAGTATTTTGAAATTGCTAACTGTTCAGATTTTTCAGGAACAAAGAAATAGGTTTGCTTAATTAGGGATTGACTTATGTTTGGTTGTCCGCCACCGTATGAATCTGATAGATATTTGTCTTTAACAGCGTGAAAAAAATAAAACAGGAATTTTAAATCAATACGTTTTGTCGGAAAAATACCACAACAAGCTTGATTCGTTGCGGCTTCCATTGTTTGAATTCCTAATTTTCCAATGGTTGCCCCATACATAGCCACCAATAATGTTCCAGCAGGAAAAAGTTTAGCGGATGAATTGTCTAATCCTTCTTGAGTTATTTTCTTTTCAGTATCGGTAATGTAACCGTCATTTAAATCGCCACTTTGAATCCAATAAATATCTCCTTCATAATATTCTTCATTTCCACTTCGTGGCGTTCCGCCTGATGTAATGAGTTCAGCGGCACGGAAAATCTTTTCTTTTCTCCAATGCTTTGGAACTTCACCAATCCAATCAATACCGCTTTGTATGTATTCGTATTTCATCATCTAAGCCAATTGTTTAATGGATGATAAAATCTTTTCAGCTTCTTTTTCCAAGTCCCAAAATTCTTGCAACAAAACATCACTTGCTGGCGGTGGCGTATAAGTGAAGAAATATTTATTTGGCAAAAATTCGTAGCCTAAAATTTCCTTGTCGCCATCTTTGGCTGCATAATCCCATTTGATGATAGGCTTGTCAATTTCTCTTTTAATATAAGTTTCAATGTCTTCTTCAAAAGGAATATACTCGGCATCTTCAATGTAATGTCTATGGTAATAAGTTGCTGAAAGTTCACAGGTTTTCAACCAAGCGGTAAACTCTCTGGCTGCAAGGTCTTTCAAGTTTTTATTGCTTTTTGAAAGTTCCTTTTTTACAAGGGTTTCAAAATTATTTTCACCATCAAATTTGAATTTCAAAAGGTGCTCTTTGCCTTTGGGGTCTTTGACTGTCACGGTCATTTCAAAATCACCATACAAATCAAATTTCTTTTTCACGTTGCCATTGTTCAATTGCACGGAAAAAGCTTCGTCAATCCACATTGGTTTTTCGTTTTCGTCTGTTTGCCAAAACAGCACTTTCACTTTGTGGTAGCTGAAATCTTCTTTGTTGAATACCTTACAAAACTCATTCGGCTTCCAGTTATCGTATTGCTCCAATATCCATTTGCGGTGTGTTTCAGTAATGCGGTTACGCTTGTTTCCAAAACTCTTAGGTTCCTTTTCAAACTGCTGCCTTGCATTGATGATAAGCACTTTGCCTTGTTTCTGCTTTTCCTTTTTGTTGCTCAACACCCAGATGTAGGTGTAAATACCAGTTTGATAAAACATTTGGTCAGGTATCATCACAATGCAATCGAGCAAATCTTTTTCAAGAATGAATCTGCGTATTTCACTTTCAGCACCGCCACAATCGCCATTGCTCAAAGGAGAGCCGTTAAAAAGAATAGATATTTTGCTTCCTCCGTCTTTAGCGGGTTTCATCTTCTCAATCATTGTGAGTAGAAATAACAAAGCACCGTCATTGCTTGGTGGTGTTCCTGCTTTGTATCTTGTTGTGAGAAATTTATTTACATCAGTGGCATATTCACTCCAGTCCACACCAAAAGGTGGATTGGAAATCATATAGTCAAATTGCCTTCCGTAATGTTTGTCGCCAGGTTCTTTGCTGCTTTCAATGTCGGGAATTAATGAATTGCCTTTGGTTATATTGTCCTTGTTGCTGCCGTCAAGGTCGCCACGCAAAAGCAAGTCGGTTTTGCATACTGCATAGTTCTGTCCCAAATATTCCTGCCCGAAAAGCTGCACCAAGGTTTGCACAGTTTGTTGCTCTGCTTCGGTTTTGCCTTTGTCCATCAAATGCTCTTTGGCAGTGCTTAACATACCACCTGTACCGCAAGCAGGGTCATAAATACTTATTGCTTGTTTGGCTGTCTTTGGGTTAAAGTCAATTTCCATTAACTCTACCATTATGC
>CAZQIC010000164.1:0-9035 GCA_964593555.1 uncultured Bacteroidia bacterium
AAAAAAAAATACGGTTACATTTGTTAAAATCAATTAATAGAACCTCCCTTAATATGCCAAAGAAAAATGGGAAAGATGTTTTAAAATGGTTGAAGGCGCATACTACATATTGCCGTATCCCAGTGGTTATTTTAACAACACCCAGTAATGAAGAAGAAGTTAATTTACTTTATTCAATGGGAGCCGCTGCCTATTTTATAAAACCCTTTTCTGTTCCCGAGCTTTCTGAGATTATTAAAAAACTTTATTTGTTGTGGCTGGATGGCACAGCAGTTTTGCCTACATTCAGGCAGTAATGTAAAGCGCTACCACTTTGATATTTCCATAGCGGATTTGAAAAAAGGTTTAATAATATATCCTGATATCCCCAATTTTTCTACTTCTGCTTTATCTATTGCCTCATCAGAAGTTGTTAAAACATATACTTTTATATCTTTCATTTTTGGGTCATTACGTAATATTTTTAAAAATTCAAATCCATTCATCTTTGGCATGTTAAGGTCAAGATATATTACCGATGGAAATGGGTCCATCTTTTCCGCGCTT
Organism: uncultured Bacteroidia bacterium; assembly: GCA_964593555.1. Lineage (GTDB taxonomy): Bacteria > Bacteroidota > Bacteroidia > JAFLBG01 > JAFLBG01 > CAZQIC01. The sequence goes on from CAZQIC010000164.1 coordinate 547, forward strand.
CTGCCGTATAGTTTATCCAAAGCTTCCCTTCCGTTATGGGCAATATACATTGGCCTGTTAATGTTGAGTTTTTTAAACGCTCTTTGAAGATCCATAATATCGATATAATCATCTTCAATTAATAATATAGCTCCGTCATGTTCCATACTTATCTTAATTTTTTGGCCAGGTAAAAATAAACCGTGCACCTTTTCCTAAATCAGAATTTACCTTTACAGTTCCATCATTCTCTTCCACAATTTTTTTAACAATTGCGAGACCAACGCCCGTGCTTTCGTAGGCATCCCTTTCTTTTAAAGTCTGAAAAATTCCAAATATTTTCTCGTGGTAATCTTTTTCAATTCCGGGCCCATCGTCCTCTATTTCGAATTCGTAAAGATTGGCTAGTGTTTTATACCGTATCCATATATTTCCCTTTGTTCCGGTATGATGCTTTATCGCATTTGTAATGAGATTTGAAAAAACCTGCTGTAGTTGAAGTTTGTTGGTATTGCAAATGGGCAATTTTTCCGGAAGGGAAATGGTGAAATTTTTCGGAAGGCTAATGAAATCAAGAATTTCTGTTATAAGTGCTGAAATATCGACTTTTTCTTTTTTCTTTTCTGCAAAGTTAATCCTGGAAAATGCTAACAATCCTTCTATCATATTTTCCATACGCCTGATGCGACCTCTTATCAATTCAAGATATTTTTGAGCTTCAACAGGAATATTGTGAATTGTATCTTCCTGGATCCAGTTCATAATATTATCTATTCCCCTCAAAGGAGCTTTGAGATCATGGGACACAACATATGCGAATTGATTCAGCTCCTTGTTTTTTTTATTTAACTCGTTAAAAGTAATGTCTAGTTTTTGGGCCATACTGTTGAGCGACATTGATAATGCTGTAAACTCATCATTGTTTTTATCAGATATATTTACCTTAAAATTACCTTTCGAAATGTCTTCTGCTAAAACAACCATGTTGTTTATTCTCTTACTTATGGTGCGTATTATATAAAACGCGCAAAGCGCTGCGATCAAAAAGGAAAATACGGTTAAATAAGTAGTGGAGTTTCTTATTGAACTTACAGAAGCAAGTATACTGTTATTCCGCGTTTGTCTCAATTCATTTTCTATTTTGTTAAAGAAATCAAATTTCCTACGGATTTCATCCACTATTTTTTTTCCTGTTTCCTTACTTAATTTATTGGTTAAAAGGTATTCATACATTTTCGAATCGTTATTAATTAACGAAATATTTTTTGCAGCAATTATTTTTTCCGAATAATTGTGAACCCAGTTATTGTGGAGTTTTTGAATTTCATTTATTCTTGCCAGTTGATTATCATTTGTGCTTAGCATGCTTCGCAGCTGCTCAAATAGTATAGGAGTTTCTTTTGCCCCATTGGTATATGATGTTAAAAAATTTGGATTTGCAGTTAAAAGATATCCTCTGAATCCATTTTCCATGTCAATTATCTCCCGCTGTAATTTTTCAGCAATTGCCACTCTTTCCTCTGATTGAGACAGCCAGTCAATATTTTTATTTATTTTTTCTGAGAATTGATAATTGAAAATGTGTTCCACTAAAAACAACAGTAGTATTAAAAAAAATCCTAAAAACAATTTAACAGACAATTTCATGCGTATACATTTTTATATTCTTGATGGTCGCGTGCTTGCCTGCCGTCGGGCAGGGTATACGCCATCATTTATATTCGTTTCTGTTGGTCCAGACGGTAACATCTGGACGGCTATTTCATCGTCTCGTTTTTAAAAAAAATTATTTAAAACTACCTGGAGCCGGCAGTTGTTTCAAGGGGCAAAGTCACCACAAAAGTGGCGCCTTCATTTTCTTTACTCTTTGCACAAATATAACCTTTATGTTCTTCAACTATTTTTTTACAGATAGCTAAGCCAATGCCTGTGCCTTCGTATTCCGAATTAAGGTGAAGGCGTTTAAACATGTTGAAGATTTGTTCTGAATATTGCGGGTCAAAACCAATACCATTATCTTCCACGCAAATTCTGCAATATTTATCTTTTGATGGCTTACTTGAAAAATCCAGGGTATCAAATTTAGCTGTTATCCGAATAACCGGATCTTCATTGTTTTTAGAATATTTCAATGAGTTGCCAATTAAATTATGAAACAATGGTTTTATAAGCCCCGGATGAACGTGCAACTTTGGTAATTTATCTACAAAGATCTTAGCATTCTTTCGCCTGATCTGAACATCAAGATCATTAAGTACTTCTTCGAGTAAAATATTCAGGTTGCTATATATAAGCGATTCTTTGGTAACGGAAATTTTTGTAAAAGCTAGTATGTCATTAATAAGAGCCTGCATCCTGGAACAGGCTGATTGTATTTTAGAAATGTATTGCTTGTTTTCTTCGTCGGGTGCATTGGTGTGATTTAAACTTAACCTGTCACTAAACATTCTCATTTTTCTCAAGGGCTCTTGTAAATCATGAGAAGCCATATAAGCAAAATGATCAAGTTCTTTATTCGTAGATTCCAGGCGGTTTATATTTTCCAGTAATTGTTTGTTTAAATCTTTTACTTTTTCTTCAGAAGAAATTCTATCCTTGATTTCATTCTCTAAGCTTTTGTTAATAGCAACAAGTTTACGTTCTTGTTCAATGAGTTGATGATTCTTTTTGTATAATTCAACAAATACTGAAACTTTTACGCGGAGTAATTCCGGTTGTACCGGCTTATAAATGTAGTCTACAGCTCCTGATGCATATCCCTTAAATACTTTTTCGTCTCCATAATTATGAGCGGTAATAAAAATGATTGGTATGTGCCTTAATTTTTCACGATCGTAGATCAGGGAAGCGGTTTCCAGTCCGCTCAAATTAGGCATTTCAACATCCATGAGTATAAGCGTAAAATCCCATTCGGCCAATAAGATTTTTAATGCTTCCCTGCCCGAGGTTGCTTTAACAATATGATAGTTAATGCCGAGAATTGTTTCCATAGAAAATAAATTATTTTCTATATCATCAACCAATAATATTTTAGGTCTTAAGGGCATAACAATTATTTATAGAACCAAATTCTCATCATTGAAAGAAGCTGATCCATTTTAAGCGGCTTTGTGATATAATCGGATGCACCCGCTTCAATACACTTTTGGCGGTCACCTTTCATCGCTTTCGCTGTTACTGCAATAATCGGAAGCGCGTTGTTTTTGTGTTCACGTCTTATTTTTTGAATCGTTTCATATCCATCCATTTCCGGCATCATGATATCCATTAGTATCATTTCTACATTGCTGCCTTCATTCAGGACATTTATTGCTTCCATACCGCTTTCGGCAGTTATTACCTGGATGTTGTATCGCTCGAATACTGTAGTGATAGCAAAGAGATTACGCACATCATCATCAACAACGAGTACTTTTCGTCCGGATAGAATATCACCCTTCATTCGGATGTTCTCTATCATTCTTCTCTTTTCCAATGGAAGCAATGTATAATCAATATGCAGTCGCATCATTGTTTCTTCCAATAAACGATCAAGTGAATTTACATCTTTAAGAACAATACTGCTCGATACTTTATTCAGAATAGATACCTCCTCTTTAGTAAAATCCTTCGCAGAATATACTATAATAGGAGTTTTAGGTTTTGTACTACTGATCTCGTTAATTAACTCTATGCCCGACATATCAGGTAAAGTGTAGTCAACAATTATGCAGTCAAATGGCTTGGTTCTAAGCAGGTTCAATGCTTTTTTCCCTGTAGTGGTAATCGTAAGTTTTATACTATCCTCTTTTAATAATTTAACAATTTGAGAAGAGTCCAGCTCATTGTCTTCTATTACCAGAATTTGTTTTATTTTTTTAGCATGGAACGCAACAACATCTTTAAACAAAACCTCTAATTGGTCGTTGTTAAGCGGCTTCAATATGAAACTTCTTGCTCCTCTTTTTAATGCAAGGATTTTATTCTCCTCGCCTGAAATTAAGTGAATTGGTATATGTCTGAAGTGCAGGTCATTCTTTAACAGATCTAACACTTTCCATCCGTTTGTGTCAGGTAATTTTACATCAAGTGTAATGGCTATTGGTTTGAACCGCGCAACAAAGTCAAAGATCTCAGTGTAATTAGCAGCGATAACTACTTTTAAATTGTCTTTGTGTGCTCTTTCGACCATGATTTTTCCGAATCGTAAATCATCTTCAATAACAAGCAGCACTTTATCACTTGAAATAATATTCGCTCTGTCATCCCCGGTTTCATTTATCATTTCGCTAATACCATCCATTCTTTTCGCTTCAATTCCCTCACGGGTAATTTTCAATGCGTTGAGAACTGTTTCAACATTCTCTTTTTCTTTGGAAGGGAAAAGTTTAAGCTGATCAAATGCCGGATCGTTATTGGTGTTACTTTTTTGTGCTTCAATTGCGTCCATTGGTAAGTATAAGGTAAATGTACTACCTCTTCCAACCTCACTATCCAGTTCAATTGTCCCTCCTAAAAGTTCCGCAAGGCCCCTACTGATAGATAGTCCCAAACCAGTTCCTCCGTACTTGCGGCTTGTTGAACCTTCAGCTTGCTGGAACGCTTCGAATATGATTGTTTGTTTATCCTGAGGGATACCAATACCGGAATCGGTAATGGAGAATGCTACAACCTGTTTTGCATTTTCAAGTGTCTCATTCGTGTTTTTCCAATTTTTAGTGGAGTTGTAAATTTTAAGTTTAACCTCTCCTTTTTCAGTAAACTTAAAGGAGTTAGATAAAAGATTTTTTAATACCTGGTTCAAACGCTGTGAGTCGGTATCCATTGATTCCGGTAGTTTTGGATCGATCTCAATTTTAAATTTCAGGTTCTTAGCTTCAGAAATTGGCTTAAATGTTGTTTCAACAAATGCAGATATTTCCGCAAAGCGAATACTTGAAATGTTCGCAGAAATAAATCCGGATTCGATCTTAGAAAGATCCAGGATGTCGTTGATCAGTTGCAATAAGTCATCACCACAAGAGTGGATTGTTTTTGCATAACGAATTTGTTTGTCGTTAAGGTTTCCTTCCGCATTTTCAAATAACTGCTGTGCAAGGATTAGTAAGCTGTTCAATGGTGTTCTTAGCTCATGCGACATGTTTGCCAGGAACTCTGATTTATACTTAGAAGTAAGTGTAAGCTGTTCTGCTTTTTCTTCGAGCGATCTTCTTGCTTCCTCCACCTCTTTATTTTTCGCCTCCACTTCGTTTTTCTGTTTAACAAGAAGTAATGCTTTATCCTGCAGCTCATCATTTGTTCTTCTTAATTCTTCCTGCTGAATTTTTAATTCTCCGGCAAGTGATTGCGATTGTGCAAGAAGTTCTTCTGTACGGGAATTTGTTTCAATGGTATTTAGCACGATGCCAATACTTTCAGTTAACTGACCAAGGAAGTCTAAGTGAGTAGGGCTGAAGGTATCCAGTGACGCTAATTCAATTACTGCTTTTACATTGTTTTCAAACAATACAGGTAATACGATAAGGTTAGATGGTTTTGCTTTTCCTAAACTTGAGCTGATTTTTATATAATCGTTTGGAATGTTTGATAAAATTATTTTTTCTTTTTCAAATGCACATTGTCCAACTAATCCTTCGCCTATAGCAAATTCTTTCGGAATATTTTTATCTGCTTTATATGCGTAAGCTGCTGATAATTTCAATTTCGATCTTTCTTCTTCTGAAGAAAGAATATATACGGAACCATAATGTGCACTTACAACTTGTGCAAGCTCCGAAAGAATACGTTTTGTAACTGTTTTCAAATCCTTCTGGCCCTGCAACATCTGCGTAAATTTCGCAAGATTAGATTTTAACCAGTCTTGCTCCTGGTTTAGTAATGTTGTTTCGCGCAGGTTGGTGATCATCTGGTTGATGGTGTCTTTTAATTCTTCCACCTCACCTTTAGCATCCACACGTATATTTCTTGTTAAGTCGCCTTTAGTTACTGCGGAGGCTACCTCAGATATTGAACGTACCTGTGTAGTTAAGTTTTCAGCTAACTGGTTTACGTTCTCTGTTAAATTTTTCCAGATACCAGATGCGCCCGGTACGTTTGCTTGTCCTCCCAACCTTCCTTCAACACCTACTTCACGTGCAACGTTAGTTACCTGATCGGCAAACACTGCAAGTGTTTCAATCATCTCATTGATCGTATCTGTTAATTGTGCTACCTCACCTTTTGCATTGATAGAAAGTTTCTGACGTAAGTTTCCTGTCGCAACTGATGTTACAACTTTTGCAATACCACGCACCTGTGATGTTAAGTTAGATGCCATCATGTTCACGGAGTCAGTCAAATCCTTCCACGTGCCGGCAACACCCGCCACATAGGCCTGTCCACCGAGTTTACCTTCGGTACCAACTTCCCTTGCTACACGTGTTACCTCTGATGCGAATGCCCTTAACTGATCCACCATTGTATTGATGGTATTTTTCAAATCGAAGATCTCTCCTTTTACGTCAACCGTAATTGTTTTGGATAAGTCACCACTCGCAACGGCTTTTGTTACCTCTGCAATGTTACGTACCTGTGATGTTAAGTTACCTGTCATCTGGTTTACAGAGTCAGTTAAATCTTTCCATGTACCTGCAACACCCGGTACGAATGCTTGTCCACCTAATTTACCATCTGTACCAACCTCCCTTGCCACACGAGTTACTTCCGAAGCGAATCCGCGAAGCTGATCCACCATTGTATTTAATGTTTCTTTTAATTGTAAGATCTCACCACGTACGTCAACCGTAATTTTTTTCGATAAGTCACCATTCGCAACTGCAATCGCTACGTCGGCTATGTTACGAACCTGTGCAGTTAAGTTACCGGCCATCTGGTTCACCGAGTCAGTTAAATCTTTCCATGTTCCTGCAACACCCGGTACGTGAGCTTGTCCGCCTAGTTTACCATCGGTACCAACTTCACGTGCAACGCGAGTTACCTCTGATGCAAATCCGCGAAGTTGGTCCACCATGGTATTGATTGTATTTTTTAATTCAAGAATTTCACCTTTAACATCCACCGCAATTTTACGGCTCAAGTCACCATTCGCAACCGCAGTAGTTACCTCCGCGATATTACGTACTTGCGAAGTAAGGTTACTCGCCATTTTATTTACCGAGTCAGTTAAATCTTTCCATGTTCCTCCAACACCTGGTACATATGCTTGTCCGCCCAATTGTCCTTCTGATCCTACCTCACGCGCCACGCGTGTTACCTCTGAACCAAAAGAGTTCAGCTGATCCACCATCGTGTTAATTGTATTTTTTAACTCAAGAATTTCACCTTTTACATCCACCGTAATTTTACGACTCAAGTCACCTTTCGCCACAGCGGTTGTTACTTCGGCAATATTACGTACCTGTGCCGTTAAGTTAGATCCCATCTGGTTAACGGAATCCGTTAAATCTTTCCAGATACCATCCACGCCTTCAACTGTTGCTTGTCCACCAAGTTTTCCTTCCGATCCTACCTCACGCGCCACACGTGTTACCTCTGAACCAAATGAGTTCAGCTGATCCACCATCGTGTTGATGGTATTTTTTAATTCAAGAATTTCACCTTTAACATCCACTGTAATTTTACGTGACAAATCTCCTTTCGCTACCGCAGTAGTTACTTCGGCAATGTTACGCACCTGTGCAGTTAAGTTCGATCCCATCTGGTTTACGGAATCTGTTAAGTTTTTCCATGTACCACCCACACCGGCTACAGTTGCTTGCCCGCCAAGTTTTCCTTCTGTACCTACCTCAAGTGCAACACGAGTTACCTCGGAAGCGAATGAGTTCAGTTGATCCACCATTGTATTGATGGTATTTTTTAATTCTAGAATTTCACCTTTAACATCTACTGTAATTTTACGGCTCAAGTCACCTTTCGCAACCGCAGTAGTTACTTCGGCAATATTACGTACCTGTGCAGTTAAGTTCGATCCCATTTGGTTTACGGAATCTGTTAAATCTTTCCAGATACCATCCACACCTTCCACTGTTGCTTGTCCGCCAAGTTTTCCTTCTGATCCAACTTCCCTTGCCACACGTGTTACCTCTGAACCAAAAGAGTTCAGCTGATCCACCATGGTGTTAATTGTATTTTTTAATTCAAGAATTTCACCTTTTACGTCAACCGTAATTTTTTTCGATAAGTCACCTTTCGCAACTGCCGTCGTTACCTCGGCAATATTACGCACCTGTGCAGTTAAGTTTGATCCCATCTGGTTAACGGAATCCGTTAAGTCTTTCCAGATACCATCCACACCCTCTACAGTCGCTTGTCCACCCAGTTTTCCTTCTGACCCTACTTCCCTTGCCACACGAGTTACTTCTGAACCAAAAGAGTTCAGCTGATCCACCATTGTGTTTATGGTTTTTTTCAATTCAAGAATTTCACCTTTAACATCCACTGTAATTTTACGGCTCAAGTCACCTTTCGCAACTGCTGTTGGGGAGTTCTAAAAATCAAATTGTTAATAAATAACGATATAACTAATTGATAAT
>CAZQIC010000165.1:0-9013 GCA_964593555.1 uncultured Bacteroidia bacterium
AATTAGTTATATCGTTATTTATTAACAATTTGATTTTTAGAACTCCCCTTAAAGGAAAATTTTACGCAGCTAAATTTGTTTTATACCAATCTTGGAGTGGAATATAAGATTTCCAAAAATCTTAAAACATCATTGGCTTATCGTCCTACGCAAAAGTTTATGCCTGATAATTTTTTCAGTTTCAGGCATCGAGTGCAGTGGGATGTTACCCTGAAAAAGGCTTTTGGAGATTTCGATCTTTCTTACCGGCATCGATTGCAAGTAGAACTAAAGAATGTTTATTCGAGTGATAATGGCTTTTTACCGGAATGGTTTTCCCGAAATAAGCTACAGGTAAAATATGATTTTGATAAACCATACACCCCTTATTTTTCAGTTGAGTTGCGTTATCAAATTCGTGATCCGCGAAGTCCTGAATCAAATAACCTTTGGCACCGCGCAAGGTATCAAGGAGGGTTTGATTATAAGTTTAATTCGCATCACTCTATGGGCTTATACTACCTTGTACAAAATGAATTCAACATTAGTGAGCCTGAACAACTCTATATCATCGGGTTAGAGTATACTTTTAAATTGTAATTGATTTGACAATTACTGTTTGATCATCATAGTTACATAATGGCGCAACAGCTCTATATTTTTCCGGGATTCGATTTATTCATGCTTTTATTTTATCTTTCAGCTGCATCTATGAAAATTCCTATAATTATTAAATACAGTGTGATCTTACTGGTTGCTTTGCTAATTGAATGGTGGGTTACCAGCTTATCATCTCTTAGTATTCCCGACTATTTCAATATTTATAAAACACCAATTAATGTTAGTGGTTTATTTTTAATTGTAATCCTTATAACGACATTAAGATTAGTTATTAAAAGTGTTATCAAAACAGATCCCGATACGAGCATATATAAATTGACATTAATGGGAACTATTATTTGCTTTTTATCAGAAGTAGTTTTTCAAATTGTAAGACAATTTACTTTAACCACAGATAGGCTGTATTATTTTTTATTAGGGACTCTTGGGATAACAGTATTTGGAACAGTATTTTCTTTTTTTATTGCGTATCAACTGAAAACAAAAAAAACAGGACACATACTGCTGTTTATTGTTGGCTTCATCATTATTGTAAATATCATCAAGTACTTTTTTCCTTCAATCACAGGGTGAATTTTTGCCTTATACATCCAAAAATTTGGCCCAACATTTTTTTTTAAAAGTAGTCTTATGCAATTCCTATCTGTCAAAAGAAATTGTGGGTGATGGGAATGTTTTCGCCCTGTCCCCGGCAAGCATTGAAATACTTTCCCTGGTATTATTTTCCGAACTGTTATTGATGGTGATTGTTTCACTTGTGGCGTATCCTTCAGTCGTTACTCTTTTCAGTCTGTAATAAAAAATCAGCTCCTTATATTTTTTCTAATGCATAATCTGGGTTAAACCGCAATTAGACAGTAGAAGGCTTGTAAAAGGCGAACTACCTGTCTTAGTGCGGTTAATCCAGATATAGAGTTTGTTAGATTTTATTTCATTCGCTTATAGTGAAACCCTTACAAACTCTTAATCGTAGACGGTTGAAGTTTTCAACCGTCTATTTAGGGTTAAACCGTGAATTACATTGTAGTTGTTTGTGCTACAGCGAAGGCTTTGAAATAAATTAGTTTTTGTTAGGAGACCGTGGTGAAAAGGAAATGAACGGAATTGTTATTTCAACAAGGTAACATTGCCTTTTGTGTTTATACTTTCTCCGTTATCAAGGGCCGCGGTAAAAATATAAGTAAACACAGCGGCATCCATAAGTTTTCCTTTGTAAATGCCATTCCATCCCTCGGTTACATTGTTTGTTTCGAAAACTTTTTCTCCCCAACGATCATAAATAACGAGGTGTGCAGATTTTATACAAGTACCGTAAATACGAAAAACATCATTCTGGCCATCGTCATTAGGAGAGAATACATTTGGTATAAAAAAGTCTTTGCACAGAATGTCAACCGTTACTAAAACAGAATCCATACTTGTACAGCCATTTGCATCAGTGACCGTTACATAATATTTAGTGGTCTGTGACGGCCTTGCAACAGGCTGTGCACATGTACTGCAATCTAACCCTGTTGATGGACTCCAATAATATGTACCGCCTCCGCTTGCGCTTAAGGTGGTGCTTTGCCCCGGAAGTATATTCACATTATTTCCCGCGTTTGCAATTGGCGCTAAATTCACTACAACTTTTGCTGAATCAAGATCAGTACAATTTCCGTTGGCAACAATTACAGTATAGGAAGTTGTAATAGGCGGGCTAATATTTTGTGATGCCGCTGAAGGACCGTTGTTCCATGAGTACGTGCCACCGCCAGATGCAATTAATGTCGCAATTTCCCCTGAACATATAGTGTCATCCAATCCTGCATTGGCAATGGGCATAGAATTTACAGTAATTATAACCGCACTATCTTTTACACAACCATTCGCACCAGTAACTGTTAAATTGTATATGGATGAACCTGTGCTCGTGGGATGCAATGTTGCGTTTGCGGTATTTGATCCCGCGCTCCAGGAATAACTGCTGCCTCCTGCTGCTGTTATCATTGCCGAGTCACCAATGCAAATCGAATTATTGCCGGTAAAAGAAATTAGCGGCAATGGATTTATAGTAATATTTATGCTTGCAGTATCTTTGCAGGCCGCAGTGTTAGAAACAATAACCGTGAATGAACTTATTCCGGTTGAAGGTGAATTGAGAACAGAGGTTGTTGCAGTTGTGTTCCAGTAATAAGAGGAACCGCCGGTGGCAGTGAGGCTGATAATGTCTCCCGAACACACAACCGTATTTCCTGTAATAGATGCAACAGGCAAAGTTTGCAGGCTAATGGTATGTGTTGTTGTGTCAGAGCAAGATCCTGCTGTTGCAATAAGTGTATATGTTGTATTACTTGTTGGGGCGGAGCTAATAGTACTTGTGGTAATTCCTGTTGTGCTCCATGTATAGGATGTTCCGCCTGACGCGGTGAGTACTGTTGCAGTTCCAGCACAAACAGTTACGCTGCCTGATATTGCTGCTGTGGGAGATGCAGACACCGTTACATTTTTTGTAATCGAATCTCTTCCGCAGGGATTTACAATAACCATTTTAACCGGGAAAGTTCCATTTGCAGGGAAAACAATTCCACTCGGATTTCTCATTGTTGATGTAGCGACTGTTGCACCCGTGAATGTCCATTCATAATGCAACTCAACAGTATCACACAGGTTTGCGTTCGCTAATAGGTTCGTAAAATTAATTCCAGTACTGCTGCAAACTGTGGAGGGCCATGTAAAATCAACATTGCTGATTGTGGCAGGGTCGCCGCAATTGCTTCCGCATATTTTTGCTATGATAACATCTCCGTTGCCGCCATAATTTGGTTGATAACAACCCGGCGTAACGGGATAGCCCGGTGCGTTTGCCATTAAGGTAACATAAATAAAACCTTTTTGATAAGCAATACCTCCTCCCTGATTATCCAGGTCATCTTCTCCCGGTCCGCCTAAAAAAGTATTGCACTGCAGAGCCCCGCTCGAATCGAACTTGACAATAAACTGGTCTTCAAAACCGCCAAATGTTTTTTGATAACCACAAGTGAATACTATATTCGGATTAAGATTACTTTCTTCCCATTCGCCCAATACAAATATGTTGTCTTTATCATCAACGGTACAAAACAAAAACCATTCATCATAAGGCGCTCTGCCGTATAACGTTGACCAGATCCGGTTGCCTGTTGAATTCAATTTAAGAACATAACCATCATTTACTCCACCACCAAATGCGGCCTGGCTGGCTCCCGGACTTGTTGGAAAATTATTAGAAAAAGTATAACCTATTACCAATATATCATTGTTGGAGTCCGTATCAATCCCATAACCCGCTTCCCAATCATTGCCACCATAATATGTTGCCCATGACTGTGCGCCGAGCGAAGTAAGTTTTAAAACAAATATATCCGCAAGTCCTCCGCCAAATACCGGTTGGGAAGGCGTTGTGCCAAGAGGGAAATTACCACATGTAATACCTGTAACTACAACGTCTCCAAGTTTATCAACGGCAACACTATATCCGGCATCTGTTTGGTCGCCGCCATAGTAAGTGGAAAAAACGGGATTGCCATTAGGGTCCAACTTTACAACCAGAACATCATAAGATGTTCCCATGCCATGACAACAAACTCCTCCACCGGTAGCAGTTTGAAATGCACCTACAGTGCAGGGAAAGCTATATGAATTTGTTGCACCGGTTATAACTGTATTATTGTTTGCATCACACGCAATACTAACCCCTGATTCATTTTCGTCACCGCCATAATAGGTGGCCCATATTCTCATCCCCGCAGTGGTAAATTTTGCAATGAATGCATCGGACCATCCGCCACCGGTCCCTGTATTTCTTAAAACCGTTTGAAAAGCCCCTGTAGTAAATGGAAGATCGGGAGACACTGTTTCTCCAGTGATAATGATCTCGTTGTTACTATCTGTGACCACACCAAATCCATAATCAACGGCGTTGCCGCCAAAATAAGTTGCCCAGGTATTGTTCCCGTTTGCATCGAACTTTGCAGCATATGCGTCAAAACCTCCACCGGATACTGTTTGGAAAACGCCGACTGTTGCCGGAAAGTTGGTGCCAAATATATCTCCTGTTATAACTGTATTTCCATTTTTGTCAACGGTAATGCTATGGCTTTTTTCACCATCGTTTCCTCCGAAATAAGTTATCCATGGATCGATCACTAAAGGAATTTTTGAATTAAAGGCTTTGAGTTTAAAGTTTAAAGTTGATCCCTGCAACTCATATGCTGCTGCAACGTCAACAATTTTTCCTTCTACATTTTGGTAAACACGCGGTATAGATTCTCTCACGTCCCCCAATGAACTTTCTACTTTCAATTCATTATTTTCAATAAAAATTTTATCTGCTCCTGTGTATTTGATTCGAATATCATTCGGGTTGCCGCCAGGTTTAACTACAATGTCGTATTTCAACCCGGCGCTTGTATTAAGGTCCTCCGAACCATTTGTGCCGCCATAAAAAATAATGTCGATGTTGTTGTAAATATTCTCATAAATCACTTTATTATAAGCAGGAACATTCGTAATTCCCTGTGGACAATGGCCGAGGTAATAATTAAAATAGTTTGCTGTTTGTTGTGAAGTCAGTACTTTTCTGTCTTTATTACAACCCAGGAAATCCACATCGATTCTCTGTAGTTTTATAGCAACTTTTTTCGAACCACTTTTTTCAGGAGTAGAAACAGTAATTTGTTTTACATTCATGCGGGAATCCGCAGGTTCTTCTGTTTGTACAATTACGTAACTAAATCCTTCCTTTCGTAGGTAGATATCCAAATTGCCTGCTTCACCAGAAAATAAAACTTCAGGAATAAGTTTCCCATTCATGTTTATTAGTTGCCCTTTGTTTTCAACGAATTGTATTCCCTTGCCTTGTAGAGAGAGATTGGAATTTTCTGTATGCTGGGAAAATACTTCTGTGAATAAAAACAGAAAAAGCAGGGATGTAAAAATGAGGGCTCTCATGTGTGTATAACTAATCTAAGAAATTTTAGGGCCATTTCAAATAAAATGACCTCCCATTGTTATACATGAGGATGGAAAGACAAGCATAAACCAATAATAGAAGAGAATTCAGCTGCCTGCAAGGCAATATTGGTTTATTATTTCATAATCAAAATGGATCTCAACTAATGAAAAACTCCACCTGCTTTATAGCAGTAGAGTTTTTAAGCTAATTAGACTTAAACAAATCTAACAGTTAGGAGGGCGTGTTATTGTACAGGTGATAGATTCGCATCCTCCACACAATGTTTGTTCCAGCGTAGAATTGACGGTGTTAACTCCCCAATCAAGTTTATTGCTTTTACAAGTTTTCCTCCTGCAACGGTTTGGTTTTCTTTCGTATCAAGTTTTGTAACGAAACTTGATGCTTTGATTATAAAAATAAATGATTTTTTTATTCCGTTTTTCACTGGAGTTGATGAAAACACATATTTATTCAGAATATTTGATCGATGGGGAAATAAAATATTCGAAACAAATAATGTACAAAAGGGTCCGGATGGAAAAGCAAACGGTGGACAAAATGTTGCACAAACAGATGTCTACGTCTGGAGGGCAAGTTTCCTTGATATAAATGAAAAGAAACATAATTTTGTTGGACACATTAACCTGATAAGGTAAAGTTAGTTCTTAGTGACTATCTCATCAGATGAATAAATCCCTGAACCTTCTTTTTTTCATCATTACATACTGCACTGATCATGTAATAATAAGTGCCATCAGAAGCTGCGTCTCCCTTCATTGTTTTGCCATTCCAGAATTCTTTTCCTGAACCGTATTCATATATTTTTAATCCCCACCTATCAAAAATTTCGCACGCCAGTTCTGTTAAGCCATCACCGGGGATATAAAATTCATCATTAACATCATCTCCATTGGGAGTAAAAATATTTGGAATACTGTCGACAGGGAAAGTACATGACTTACAAACGGTGTATGGTGTATCCATATCTGCTACAAATAATAAACCATAAGGATTTGGACCGCTCCAGGGAGTAATGTTATAAACAATAACATCGATGTAATTAACGCCCGGCACCCATGGTCCGTCCAAAAAAACATTTACCTGCGATCCAGTCGAATAACTTCCACCGCTCAATCCTTTAGAAGTTCCATTCACAAAAACATCCTGGACTGCATTATCCACGTATCCCGAAAAATTTAATTTATAAATGCCCGGGTCACCTATGCTGTTCCCGTTGCACGATGCAGGAAGATTTAATGTTAACCTGTATGCTATGTAACCGGCTGCTGTATCTGTTACGCAGGAAAATCCCGGTGCACTTATCCAGTTCCCATTGTTAATTGGAGATGGTAACTTGGTGGGATCAACCCAAGCGCCTGGCGCACAATTATTCGAAATGAGGGCTGGGCCATATGCGATTGACATTGGATTCGGAGGAGAGCTGTACCAATCTGAAATTTTCCAGATGGGATCAAGAGCTCCTTGGATCCCTTGTCCTGTTGATAGTTTAACAGGGTCTGGGAAAGACTGAGCATGTGTAAGTGTGGACAATATAAACAGAAAATAAAAAGCATAAATTTTCATTTTCGAGTTATTTTATAAGGTTCACATGTCCAATGTAACGGTGTCTTTTTTCTAACACATCTTTCAGTACCACTTTCCAGACATATGTGTCCTGTTGAGATAGTTGTGTCCCATTGTTGGCTCTGCCATTCCATCCTTGTTTTGGATCAGTACTATGGAATATCAAATTCCCCCAGCGATCGTATACATACAAGGCATATTCCGTAGCGTTAATCCCAACTCCCATTGGAAAAAACTCATCGTTTACTGCATCGCCATTTGGAGTAAAAGTGTTTGGAACATATAAGGCAAAATCAGGTTTAATGTATATGAAATTTTCAGCAGTATCGCGGCATCCGAATTCGTTCACGACTATTTGTTGAACTCTGTATGAGCCTGTATCCGGGTAAGTAAAATTGGGATGCTGCTCTGATAATGATGCATCTGTCGGATCGCCGAAAGACCATATCCAGTTGGTTGAAGAAATACTTTGATCAATAAAATTCACAGTGGGGTTTAGTATAGTTATCTCCACTGGTGAATAAGAAAATCCTGCAACAGGATTTGGGAAAACAGTAATGTAATTAGCGGCGGTTATGCTGTTGCTGCATCCGTTGTTGTCAATAACCGAAAGCGAAACAGGATACGATCCGGCATCGTTATAACAATGCTCAGGCGAATTTAAAGAAGAACTGTTCCCATCGCCGAAAATCCATGCGCTGCTTTGCACAGAAGAAGTGGTATTGGTAAAGTTTACGCACAATGGTCCGCAGCCGGAAACTACATCCGACGTAAACGTAACAACAGGCAATGCGTTTACAAAAACTGTTATAATCGTATCAAAGGGTGTTGATCCGCAATTATCGCTGAGTGTTACCGTGTATGTTGTAGTAACAGATGGTAAAACATTAATAGTTGGCAATGAGCGATTGCCAGGCTGCCAATTATAAAAATAGGGGCCTCCTCCGCCATTAGCAATGGCATTAAGGCTTGCGCTATTACCTGCACAAACAGAAGTATCATTGGAAACAATTCCCGAAAGCGGAGTGTTTAATGTTATTGTAACAGTTGAATTGTTTGAACAGCCATTTGCATCGGTGCCCGTAACCGTATATGTTGTGGCAACCGTTGGGGATGCGATCACCGACGAAGTGCTTGGGGAACTTAGCGAAGCTGCCGGCCGCCATACGTATTGTGAAGCTCCTGAAACGGTAAGTGTTGTGTTACTTCCATTACAAATCATTGTGCCTGATGAAACTGATAAAAGGGGTAATGCGTTTACAACGAGTGTTGTTGTGGTTGAATCGATGCAGCCATTATTATCTGCACCAATTATTTTATAGGTGGTTGTAGTTGTTGGAGAAACAGAAATATTTGCACCGGATAAATTTATTGGCTGCCAATTGTATGTGCTTGCGCCTGCTGCATTGAGTATTGCAGATGCTCCAATACAAATTGGCGCCGGAGTATTTACTATTATCACAGGCAGTGGATTAACATTTACTGTTGTTGTTGCAGTGTTGCTGCAGCCATTGTTGTCAATGCCGGTTACAGTATAGGTGGTAGTTACAGTTGGAAAAACAGTTAATGCATTTGCCATAACACCAATAGGGTTCCAGTTATATGCAGATGCGCCTGATGCGCTTAATATAGAAGATTGTCCGGTGCATATGGTGCTTGGTGCATTTGCCAATACAATGGGGTTTGAATTAATATTTAATACTGTTGAAATTGTATTCGTACATCCATTAATATCTGTACCAATTACCGAATAGGTTGTAGTTATTGTTGGAGATGCCGTTACTATTCCTCCGGTATTGGTGTTAAGGGAGGTTCTATTAATTGATTTTAACAAATGTAACCGTATTTTTTTTT
>CAZQIC010000166.1:0-8704 GCA_964593555.1 uncultured Bacteroidia bacterium
AATTAGTTATATCGTTATTTATTAACAATTTGATTTTTAGAACTCCCCTTTAGTAAGTTATTATCCTTTATTGATGTGACTCCCTATTCAGTATATATAATCGGACATTCTTGTGGGTTATCAGATAGAGTTTTATTAAATGAAATTTTCGAGCATAAAAATTGTAGAAAAATTGAAATATTTTATCATATAAAAAAAGATGGCAATGATAATTTTAAGGAAATTACACAGGAAATATCACGGCATTTTAAACCACACAACAAAAATGTTATGCGAAGGAGAATAGTAGAAAAAAACGAAAAAAATATAATTCCTCAAAACGCTATAACATAACCATATGCAACAAACAATCATCAAAGTCTACAAAAAACAAGATGCACCTGAGGGTGCTATTTTTCTCTCAGAAAAAATTGAGAGAAATGGATTAATCGATCTTTTCATTCGTGGTTATAATTTACTTATGCCAAATGAAAAGATGGTGTATTTATTTTTAGTACCTGAAAAAACTTAATTATAATTCGCGGCGAGAAGCCCAATAATTATTCGCAGCCTGGATTTTACACCGGTTGTATATAATACGCACTGTAAATAAACCAAAAATTTAAAATAAGATAAATGCACATCAATACTGATGCAGCCATTTTATCAAACTTCACGGTTAGCTCCTTCCTGTTGGTTTTTACAAGCCATAATGTATATACAGAACACCCTGCAGCTGCAAAAACAAAACACAAGGTTAGTCCATGAAGTGTATCTACAAGGGTGAAAGACGTGAACTCCGGCAACGAAAAATCGACCACGTATTTATTACCTATCACAGCGAACAAGGCGCCAACACATATATGGAAACGGGATTCGACACTATCCTTGTGAATAAAAAAGCAAAGGAAAGCTAAGAGAAAAGAAATATACATTCCAATAAATAATTTCAGGAACAACCACCAGGAATCCCTCTCTATACCTATAAGCACTCTATAAACACCGAATTCAGAATGAGGTTTGCTTAGAGCCGGATCACCAAAAGCGGTTTCATATTTTTTTATACCTGTTGTAATTTTAAAACTGTCCGGTATAACCTCCCAGCCGGAAAGTATCCATTTAGAATAATGTTTACCAACCGTATCTTCCTTAAAGACCAGGTCACTCGCACCATACTGTGAATTTTCTATCGTAAATCTCAATTTCTGCCGGTCAAAAGGAAAGTTTTGTATTTTCCAGGAGTCTTTCATTATACATTGCAATTTCATTAGCATATATATTCTGCCGTCGGCCAATGTATCCACGGTATAGAAAGATTTATCAACCTCTTTTGCCATTGGTATTTCCAGATACTTAGAAAAATCAAATTCCTGACTTTTATATTTTAACCACAACCAAGCATTAATGGTATATTGTTTCTCTTTAAAATCAATATCATATATGCTGTTAATGTAAATACCTACGGAAACAGTATCCGGAATTTGTTTTTTTTCTTCTGCGAAAGCAGACTGAAAAATAAATAAGGAAAAAAGAAAAAGGATTTTATTCATTTGGCACGTAAGCTTTCAAAAAGATCCAACGCTAAACCGTTTAGTACTAGGCAAATTGATTTATCAAAGTTAGGTATTTCTTTTGGGGTATATCCCTTCAACTGATCAGAGTTTAACTTTCTGATAATACTTACACCAAGGCCTCAACCCACAAACTTCACATTTAGGAGTACGAGCAACACATACATAACGTCCATGTAATATGAGCCAATGATGAGCAATCATAATTTTATTTTCGGGAATATATTTTACTAATTGTTTTTCTGTTTCTAAAGGAGTTTTTGCGTTAGTAGTTAAACCCAAACGCGCAGAAACCCTGAACACATGCGTATCAACTGCCATAGCAGGCTTCTCATATACAACGGATGCAATTACATTCGCTGTCTTCCGCCCTACTCCCGGCATTTTTTGTAACTCATTTATATCACTTGGTACAACTCCTTTAAAATCATACACCAGCATTTTTGCCATACCCACTAAATGCTTGGCTTTGTTGTTTGGGTAACTTATACTTTTAATGTATTGAAAAACCTCATCGAAACTTGCAGCGGCCATCACCTCTGGCTTGGGAAAAGATTTGAACAGCGCGGGTGTAACCATGTTCACACGTTTATCGGTACACTGCGCGGAAAGAATTACTGCAACCAATAATTGATATGGATTTTTATACTCCAACTCCGTTTCTGCAACGGGCATGTGCGTTGAAAAATATTCTATAATCTTTTCGAAACGCTCTTTTTTATTCATGATACAAATGTAAAAACAAAAGCCCCACCTAACCTCCCCCAAGGGGAGGAATTCATCTTCGCTAAAATGAGAGCATATGTCTCAAATACAAAATCCCCTGCAAAGTATTTACCTTACAGGGGATTTCACAACATCGTGAAAATTTCAGTTGAGAATAAACTCTAACTTGTTAACGATCTTTGAATCGCGGACGCTTAGCGCCTTTGAATAAGAAAGTATATTGTCTACCGCTGTTTTAGCAGGTTCATGCATATACACTTCTTTTTGTTCAACAACTTTTTTTGCGACTGTTTTTGGAGTAAAAGTTTTATTCATTTATAGGGAATTAAGGATTAATTTAATCTATAACGCTACCACATCACCCATATTGCGTAGCATATAAAAAAAATACCGCCCCTTATTCAAAGGAGCGGTACCGTTGTTAAACCACGACCACTTTTTTATTATATCACTATGGTAAGCTGAGCCTCTTCCATCATTTTACGCATGTTAATAAGCGCGTAACGCATACGGCCCAAAGCAGTATTAATACTTACGTTTGTCTTATCTGCAATTTCCTTAAAGCTCATGTCAAAATAATGCCTCATCATCAATACTTCCCTTTGTTCCAAAGGCAATTGCTCCACCAGGGCCCTTAAGTCCTTTTTAGACTGTTTAGTTATCAACTCATCCTCAGTGTTCCTTTCTTCCTGACCCATGATATCAAAAATATCATAGCCCTCACCATCCTCATTAGAGCAAGCACTAATTGTTGGCATACGTTTTTCTTTACGGAAATGGTCAATGACCAGGTTATGTGCTATTCGTAATACCCATGGAAGGAATTTACCTTCTTCGTTATAATTACCACGTTTCAGGGTTTGAATTACCTTAAAAAAAGTATCCTGGAATATATCTTCGGCGAGCTTTTGGTCCCGAACGATCATCATTATATAAGTAAATACACGTTTTTTGTGACGTGTTATTAACGTCTCCAAAGCACTTTCATTACCTTTTGTGTAAAGTTCAACGAGCCTTTGATCGTCAATAAGCTGCTTGCTAGTCATGGCTGACCTCCTTTTTTAAGTTAAAAACACTTATTTAAAAAAGTAGCAGTTTATTCTATGGCCTGTTGTTTTAGATTAATTGTTATACAATAATTCGTACTTACTTGTGTTAACGCAAACAATTTCCAAATATTGTGGGGATGGTAAAAATTGTTTGTTATACAAATATACACCAGTCAAAGCAAAAAGGAAAGGGATTAATGGCTAATTTTGCAAACCTTAACAATTTTTAACAATGGAAGGGCTTAAGTTCGATACATTAGACCCACGTAAGTACATCATTATTAAGGGTGCACGTATGCACAACCTTAAGAATATTGACCTTGCTATACCCCGCAATAAATTTGTAGTAATAACGGGCGTATCGGGTTCTGGTAAATCTTCTTTAGCATTTGATACTTTATATGCGGAGGGTCAGAGACGTTACGTAGAAAGCCTTTCAGCCTATGCCAGGCAATTCTTAGGTAAAATTGAAAAACCTGCTGTCGATTACATAAAAGGTATTTCACCGGCCATAGCCATTGAACAAAAAGTAAGTACACGTAACCCCCGCTCTACTGTTGGTACATCAACAGAGATATATGATTATATAAAATTATTGTTTGCACGTGTTGGCAGAACCCACTCTCCGGTTTCGGGCAATGAAGTAAAAAGAAATTCTGTTGGAGACGTTGTTGCTTATATAAGTAAGCTTCCTGCAAAAACAAAAGTCACTCTTCTTTCTAAAATAAATATTGAAAAAGGAAAAAAGATAAAACAAGTATTAGGCCTGCTTTCACAACAAGGATTTTCAAGGGTACAACATAATAGTGAAGTAAAAAACATTGAAGATGTTTTGCAAAGTAAACCTTTGGAGAAAGACGATTTTAAACTGATCATTGATCGCTTTGCTGTTGATCCTGAAGATGAGGATAACAATAATCGTATTTCAGATTCAGTGCAGACTGCCTTTTATGAAGGGAACGGAGAATGTATTGTGGAAATTGGGATTGAGAAGGAAGAAGCTGGAAGCACGAAGTACGAAGTGGGAAGTCAGAAGTTGGAAGCGAGAAGTGGGAAATTAGAAGTGGGACGTGGAAAACAGAAACAAGAAACAAGAAGCAAGAGCCAAGGACAAAAAACTCAGAACTCAGAACCCGGAACTCAGAACTCCAGAATTTTCTCTAATAAATTTGAGTTGGATGGAATAACTTTTGAAGAACCTAGTGTACATTTTTTCAGTTTCAACAATCCTGTTGGTGCCTGCAAAAACTGCGAAGGCTTTGGAAGTGTGATTGGTGTTGATGAAGGATTGGTGATCCCGAATAAAAATCTTTCTGTTTATGAAGATGCGATCGTTTGCTGGAAGGGCGAAAAAATGAAGGAGTGGAAGGAAGAATTAATAGTTGGCGCACATAAATTTAATTTTCCTGTTCATCGCCCCATCATTGAATTAACTGCCAAAGAATATAATCTTCTCTGGACAGGCAATCAACACTTCAATGGACTAAATCGTTTTTTCCAATTCCTGGAAGAGCAAACCTATAAGATACAATACCGTGTAATGCTTTCGCGCTACCGTGGTAAAACTGTTTGCCCGGAATGTAAAGGAACAAGACTCAGAAAAGATGCATCGTACGTAAAGGTGGCAGATAGATCAATTATTGAATTGGTTTTGACTCCAGTTGATAAATTACTTTCCTTCTTTGAGCAAATTCAATTGAATGACCACGATCAAAAAATAGCGAAACGCTTATTGATAGAAATTACAAATCGGTTAAAATTTTTAAACGACGTTGGCCTCGGATACTTAACACTCAACAGACTTTCCAATACATTAAGCGGAGGCGAATCACAACGTATTAACCTGGCTACATCGTTAGGGAGCAGCCTTGTTGGTTCGCTTTATATTTTGGATGAACCAAGCATTGGTTTACATCCAAGAGATACGGAACGTCTCATCAGTGTGTTATTATCATTACGTAACATTGGCAATACAGTTATTGTGGTTGAACATGATGAAGAAATTATGCGTGCTGCCGATGAGATCATTGACATTGGCCCATTGGCAGGTTCAAATGGTGGACATCTGGTTTTTCAAGGAGATCATACCATGATAGAAAAAGAAGATAAAAGCCTTACCGCCCGTTTCCTTACAGGAAAAGATATTATACCAGTACCTTCAAAAAGAAGAAACTGGAAAAATTATATTGAGATAAAAGGTGCAAGAGAAAATAATTTAAAGAACATTGATATTAGGTTTCCGCTCAACATTATGACAGTAATTACCGGCGTAAGCGGTTCGGGAAAATCGTCACTGGTAAAAAAGGTTCTTTACCCGGCTATCAAAAAAATATTCGGAGGCTTTGGAGAAGAGTCGGGATACTACGACAATATTACCGGTAATATTAATAACATTACCAATGTAGAATTTATTGATCAGAATCCTATTGGTAAATCATCTCGATCTAACCCTGTCACCTATGTAAAAGCATATGACGAAATAAGGGGTTTGTACGCATCAATGCCACTTGCTAAAATGAGAGGATATAAACCTTCGCATTTTTCATTTAATGTTGATGGCGGACGATGCGAGGTGTGCGAAGGCGACGGAACCGTTACTATTGAGATGCAGTTTATGGCGGATATCGTATTGGTATGCGAATCCTGTAACGGAAAAAGATTTAAACAGGATACACTTGAAATTTTATACGAGGATAAAAATATTGCGGATATATTAGAATTAACCGTTGATGAAGCGATTGAATTCTTTTCAAATGCAAATGCCAATACAGAAAAGAGGATCGTATCAAAATTAAAACCTTTACAAGAAGTAGGACTTGGTTATGTACATCTCGGACAATCATCCAGTACATTAAGCGGTGGTGAAGCACAACGGATAAAGCTGGCATCATTCCTTGGACAAGGAAAAGAAACCCACTCACCTACCCTCTTTATTTTTGATGAACCAACAACAGGTTTACATTTTCACGACATACAAAAATTACTGTATGCGTTTAATGCATTGGTAGATCAGGGACATTCATTAATTATTATTGAACACAACCTCGAGGTAATAAAATGTGCCGACTGGGTCATTGATCTTGGTCCGGAAGGCGGGGAAAAAGGAGGTAATGTAATTTTTGAAGGAACACCCGAAGGACTTATTAGCTGCAAAGCATCATACACAGGAAAATACCTGGCAGAAAAAATTAATAAGAAAATAAATTAATATGAAAGTACGCTACATTGTTTCTTTCTTTTTGCTCTTTGTGACGCAATATCTTTTTTCTCAGCAACTATTCCCTGAAAATTTTCCCACTATAACCAAGGGAGCTAAAAAAATGACCTATTCCATAAAAGGGATAGAATCCGAAAACTGGAGAACAGAAGGCATTACCTATTATGACAATAAAGGCAACAAAACAAAAGAAGAACAATATAAATACGATAGCGAATTTACGAATGGATTTCACATAGTTCCAACAAATTATACTTACAAGAAAGGTAAATTATTTTGTACCGAGCTTATTGAATATACATCCAGTATGCGAAATGACCTTTACTATTTTGATACACTAAAAAAGGTGCCTTACAGAACCTATTATTTTTATAATCCATCTGGGGCGCTTGAGAGAATAGAAAAAAATAAAGATTCAGTCAGCACTGCAAATCCCTGGTCGGAAGATGGGGTCTGTACATCAACCTATATGTATAAAAATAATCTCTTAATCCAGGTTGATTCTATTTGTGATATGGGAGGTGGTTGCAAAGGATATAGAAGGCTGATAGCATACAATGACAAAAAACAAGTAAGTTCCATAACGTTAATCTCGGACATTGTAAATAACCAATGCGAGCCAACTTCATACATAGCGCCTAATAAATTCACTGAATTTATCTATAATGATAAAAGGCAGATCATAAAAGAGAAGATAAAAAATGTCAATATTTATTCAAGTGAAAATGATTCAATGACATACAATTATTTTTATACCGGAATCAGGCTCGACTCAATTCGCATTGTTTTGAAGCCGGAAGAATATCATACTTGTATAGGAAGTATAATTTATACTTATGATCAAAACCAAAGGATAACCAGGATTTCTGTTTTCCAGATCGGTGAAAGGAAAGATGATGAATTAAAATTTGAGTTTGTGTATTAGAGAATCAGTTATTCCTGAAATAGATCGGCTCAAGTGTATATCCTTTCTTTTTTAGCAAAGCTATTAATCCCTGCTCTCCCAATAGATGCGCACAGCCAACTGCAACAAATGTGGGCTCTGCTTTCATAAGTCCTTCAATGGTAGGAACCCACCTGTTGTTTCTCTTAATCAATAATTGATCTTCCATAAATTTAAACTCAGCATCACTCTTAAAAAGTGAATCCAGCTTGTTTAAATCTTGCTTTTCATAAACACTTAGCAACTCAAAATATCCTTTATCAACCTTATAATCGTTTTCATCCTTTGGCACCTGCTTCTCAATTGGTATGCTATCTATAAAACTCATTTGCTCTTCTATTGTTTCGAGATAAACCATTTGCTTTTTCTTCTTTGCTATTTTCTGAATTTCCACATCAAACGCTTTTATCTTACCAATCGCTTCAACTAAAATAACACTCGATAAAAATATTGGCTTCAATCTCATATACTTCTCGATCTTTGATTCCGATATTTTCAAGCTATCCTTTAAATACGAAAAAAGCTTTGCGTATTCCTGCGGCTCCATGTAATCCTTGATCGTTTTTGCACCAGGAAGAATCATTTTTTTCGCCATATTGATCTGTTCTTTCAAGGAAACATCAACATTAGCCTCTAACACAACAACCTCCGACTTATTTAAATATTTTTTAATGGAATCGTTTATTACAAAATTATTCTCCGGTACAGCATGTATTGTCCCAAACAAATAAGAATCCTGTTTTAAGCCATTGCCCGTCACGCGCCATAATACTGAATTATTATCAACTACCGTTGGCTGCAGATCCCGCATAACAGGCTGTGCTGTTGTCAATTGAAATAACAAACAAGAACTAAACAGAAACAGGATCTTTTTACGCATCATCGAATTATTTTTCCAAATTTAAAATTAATTACCCTATTTATTGAAACTTACCCTTCGAGAGCCTCAGGGCTCAGGCATGAATTCTTTATTAGAGCCGGGAAGTTTCTTCAAAAGACTAAATTAACAATTTGTATGTTTTTTTTATAATATATACATAACGTGTTTATTTTTACTTTTGTATCACATATTCAATCTTTATGAAAAAGGACACTATTATTTTTGAACATATAAAAGAAGAATTACGTCGCCAAACCAACGGGATAGAACTTATCGCATCAGAGAATTTCGTTAGCGAACAGGTAATGAAAGCCATGGGCTCTGTACTTACCAATAAAT
>CAZQIC010000167.1:0-8693 GCA_964593555.1 uncultured Bacteroidia bacterium
ATCAATTAGTTATATCGTTATTTATTAACAATTTGATTTTTAGAACTCCCCTAAACTTAAAACGGAAGATGAGTTCAATAATTTGATCATTAAAAATATTGATGGAAAAGTAGTGCGTTTGAGAGAAGTAGGTGAGGCTAGATTAGGTGCGGAGAATGAAGAAACGATATTAAGAGAGTCAGGCATTCCTATGATCGGACTTGGGGTAGTGCCGCAGCCGGGCGCGAACTATATTGATATCGCCAATGAATTTTATAAAAGGTACGAGCAGCTTCAAAAGGATTTGCCTGCCGATTATAAAATAAACATTGCCATGGATAATACCATGTTTGTTAAACGTTCGGTCAAGGAAGTTGGAGAAACAATTCTCATTGCACTGGCCCTTGTTATTCTGATCATCTATCTTTTTTTTAGGGATTGGGCCATTGCATTCAGGCCACTGATTGATATTCCGGTTTCCCTTGTGGGTACTTTTTTCATTATGTATCTTCTTGGCTTTTCTATTAATGTACTCACGCTGCTTGCAATTGTATTGGCTACCGGACTTGTAGTAGATGATGGTATTGTTGTTACCGAAAATATTTTCAAAAAAATTGAAGAAGGCCTTTCACCTCGTGAAGCCGCAATAAAAGGTTCCAATGAAATTTTATTTGCAGTTATATCTACATCGATAACATTAGCCGCAGTTTTTTTACCAGTAATATTTTTAGAAGGATTTGTCGGGAAGTTATTCCAGGAATTTGGTGTTGTGATTTCCTGCGCGGTACTTATCTCAGCATTCGTCTCGCTCACATTAACACCAATGTTAAATGCATATTTAATAAAAGACGCAAAAAAGAAAAGCAGGTTTTACGAAATGACAGAACCATTCTTTGTGAATATGGTAAATGGTTATCGCACATCACTTACAAATTTCATGAGTAAAAGATGGTGGGCATTTGTAATACTTGTGATTTCCGTTATAATGGGAATTGGAATTTGGCTAATACTTCCATCCGAACTAGCACCATATGATGACCGGGGCTGGCTTCGTATGCAGGTCACGGCACCGGAAGGCGCTTCGTACGAATACACGGATGATTTTGTGTTGAAGTTGACTGATATGGTGATAGATTCTGTTCCTGAAAGGCAAGTTATGATAACGGTTACGGCTCCCGGTTTTACAGGTTCCGGCGCGGTGAATACAGCTATGGTGCGTCTCAAATTTAAGGATATTGAGCAGCGTAAAAGATCACAAAAGCAAATTGCAGATTATCTTTCATCTACTCTTAAAGAATTACCTGAAGCAAAAGTAGCTGTGATCCAGGAGCAAACAATTGCATCGAGTGGAGGAGGAGGGCCCAAGGGGGCATATCCGGTCCAGTTTGTTATACAGGCGCCGAACTTTCCAAAATTACAGGAAGCGCTTCCTGTTTTTATGGAAGAGGTAAGCAAGAGCGATGTTTTTATGGGATATGATGTAAATCTTAAATTCAATAAACCTGAATTGATAATAGAGCCGGATAGGGAAAAAGCAAATTCTCTTGGCGTATCAGAATTGGATATAGCACAAACTCTTCAGCTTTCGATAAGCGGCCAGCGCTTTGCTTATTTTAATATGAACGGTAAACAATACCAGGTAATCGGTCAGGTTGCCCGTAAAAATAGGGATGAACCACTTGATCTTAAATCTATCTATGTAAAAAACAATAAAGGAGACTTAATACAATTAGATAACCTGGTTAGTGTAAAAGAATACAGCAGCCCGCCGCAGTTGTATCATTACAATCGTTACCAGAGCGCGACTATAATGGCAGGCCTTGCCCCCGGAAAAACAATGAGTGATGGTAATGAAGCCATGAAAGAGATCGCCGAAAAAGTGCTGGATGATTCTTTCTCTACCGCGCTAACCGGTTCATCCCGTGATTTTGAAGAGAGTTCTTCAAATATAATTTTTGCATTTCTATTGGCATTAGTACTTATTTACCTTGTTCTTTCCGCGCAGTTCGAAAGTTTCAGGGATCCTTTTGTAGTAATGCTTACTGTTCCTCTTGCAATTGCCGGAGCAGTCTTATCATTGTGGTATTTTAATCAAACACTGAATATCTTCAGCAAGATCGGGATCATTATGCTTGTTGGGCTCGTCACCAAAAACGGAATTCTTATTGTAGAATTTGCCAACCAGTTAAAAGAGCAGGGTAAAAGTGTAGCTGATGCAGTACGCGAAGCTGCAGTTGCAAGGTTCCGCCCCATACTAATGACTAGTCTTGCAACATCATTAGGAGCCTTGCCTGTAGCACTTGCATTGGGAGCCGGTGCAAAAAGCCGCATGGGAATGGGGATTGTAGTAGTAGGCGGTGTTTTATTTTCATTGGTACTTACGCTTTATGTTATCCCGGCTATCTATACTTATTTGTCAAAGGAAAAAAAACAAAAGCATGAAGGGGTTTAATATATTATGTGTCGGGCTTTTGCTTTTGGCTTGCAGCAAAATTTTTGCTCAGCAGTTACTTGCACCTGATGATGCTATCCAAATCGTATTGAAGAATAATTATTCGATCTTAATTTCTAAAAACGAAACAACAATTGCGAATAATCTCGCCACACCGGGTAATGCAGGCATGTTGCCATCAGTAACATTAAATGCGTCAGGTTCCTGGTCGCAAAATGATACCAAGCAAAAATTTGCAACTGGCACTGAGGTAAATAAAAAAGGCGCTGTCTCAACAGGTGTTTTATCGGGTATTGCGCTTAACTGGACATTGTTCGATGGTATGAGAATGTTTGCAGCATACGACCGGCTAAAAGATGCAAGTGCGATGAGTCAACTTGCATTGAAAATTGAAATTGAAAATGCTGTAGAACAAGTACTCGTAAATTATTATGCTGTAGTAAAACAAAAGCAATTGATAAAATCAATGGAGAATAATCAACTGTTGTATGAACAACGTCTTTCGATTGCCGAAACAAAATTGAAAATCGGCTCTGGATCTAAGATAGATTTTCTGCAGGCAAAGGTGGATATGAATGAACAAAAGTCATTGATGCTGACGCAAAAAAGAATTCTTAATGATCTTAAAGTTTCATTGAATAGATTTCTAAGCCGTCCTGTGGAAACCGAATTTGATGTAATAGGTGAGATAATGGTTTCTTATACCCTGATTTACAGTGACTTAAAAGTATCTCATGTTAAAAATAATAATCAGCTATTGTTCCGCGAAAAAAGCAATCTTTTTTATGAGCACTCGCTTGATGAAATACGATCGCAGCGCTATCCAAAAGTGCTATTGAATAGTAATTATAATTTTTCACATACAGAGAATCAAGTTGGCGTTGTTCTATTCAATCAGAATTTGGGGTTAAACGCCGGCTTATCCTTTTCATGGACAATATTCAATGGACTAAATACTCATCATCAAATTAAAAACGCGTCACTTGAATTAGTGAATTCAAAATTGCTTTATGATGAAACACGTATTGAAATGGATGCTGCTTTGCTCAGCGCGTACAACGAGTATACAAACCTGAAAGAAATATTAATACTCGAAGAAGAGAATATTAAAATTGCCAAAGAGAACGCGGATGTAACGTTGGAGAGTTTTAAATTGGGAATAGTAAATTCTGTAGTATTGAAAGAAGCGCAAAAAAGTTATGAGGATGCCTTGTTCCGTCTTGTAAATGTCCGTTACGATAGTAAAGTTGCAGAAACAAAACTGATGAAGCTTAACGGAGCGTTGGTGAAATAAAAAGTGTCGCCTCCTTTTGCCGTCGTCCTTCAAGAACCTTTGGCCTCGCTTGTTCATTGAGTTGTAGTAATGATGTATTTTTTAATTGCTTGATCAATAGAAAGTTAGTTTGGCCCGAAAATCTGCCGTGCTCGGGTTGGCTAGTGTGTATACGGATCGGATTTTCTTGACTTTTTGGTTAAAAAAAAGTAACAAGAAAAATAATATTCGAATGATTTTCGGTTTATAGAAAACGTCATTTTGTATTGTATTTTTTGTGAAAAATTATCTTTCGAAATGAACGTAGCCTAAGTTAATAATGAAATCTGTGCCCCCAATTAATTATCGGTTTCTCAAAATAGCGATAAGATACCTGCGCTAAAACAATACTTATTGTAAGTGAAAATAAAGTAGCTCCCAAATGAACCATTGAATTAATTTGCGGAGAATGATGAAAGAAAAAATAATGTACGAGCCCGCTTACAGGTTGATGAAAAAGATAAAGTCCGAACGAAATAATACCGGTTTTTACCAATATAGGATTCGAAAATATTTTTGTAAAAAAAATGTTTTTATTTGTTAAAATGATCAATAGTAAAATACAATAGGTGGCCGATAGTAATGAGTTTTCCAGGTAGTAGGGTATGGTAATTTTTTTAATTGATAACAGGATAATGAAAACAGAAAGCACTCCTAAAACAATTTCCAGGATTTTTCTCTTTTGAATTACTGCGATTTTTAATTTTTCCTGTTGAAGAATATATGCGCAAATAACACCGGTGAACAATGCATCAAACCGGCAGTATAAAAAATTGAATGCCTCATACCAATTGTTTGAATAATACCTGAAAAGGGGAGAGGCAATAATGGCAAGGCTTAAAACAATTAGTAAAATTCTTGTATTCAAAAAGTAAATGATCAATGGTAAAATTAAATAGAACTGTTCTTCCAATGCCAATGACCATGTGTGTGAAAGCCACCTGTTACCAAGTGATGCTTTTATGCCCATAAAAATGTTCTGGGCAAAAGTGAAATAACTCCAATAAGGTACTTCACCAGTTTTGCCCCATTCTGTTGTTTGTCCGTATCCTATGAAAATTATGGCGAGGATTAAAAGCAAGGACAGAAAATAAATTGGAAATATTCTGCAAATTCTTCTTACGTAAAAAGTTTTAAAGTAACCTTTTGAGTCTTTGTTCTTCAATAAAATTCCTCCCAAAAGAAAACCCGACAGTACAAAAAATAAATCGACTCCGCTCCAGCAATACGATGTAATTAATTTGAAATAATTTGAAAACCCGGAAACGTTATTGGACAGTTGATTGTTGCCGTAATGCCAAATAATTATGAGCAAAACAGCAAAGCCGCGGAGGCCATCGAGTTCATTTATTCGTTTTATTTTATTCTTTTCATGAAACAACACTGCCACGAATTAATATTTTGTCGTCAATATATGAACTTTAGTCGAACGAAAAAGCGGATAAATTTACTGCATTAAAAAGTGTGGATTTGTGAACACGAATCTGTGAAAAATTTACAACCAGAATAGAAACCTTTTTGTCCCAATTTCGTAAATTAGTAGCTGTGGTTGTTAAACTTACATATGTAATAATATGATGCGTTTAAATTGTTTTATCATTTTTTTCTCTCTGTTTCTATTCAAGGCAAACGCTGCTACTTACACTGCAACTGTAACGGGCAACTGGAATGCCGCAATTTGGAATACAGCCGGAACACCAGGGGTAGCTGATGTAGTTAATATTCCGGGTGGTTTTACTGTTACAATACCTGCAAGTTACAGAGCAAGTTGTACTACATTGAATATTAATAGCAATACAGCTTCTTCAAATACAGCTTTATTATTTGCTGCATCCACTTCATCACTGTCGGTTTCGGCAAATTGCGTACTTGGTTGTCCTGCTGCTCCCAGTGCCGATAGAACATGTACAATGGATGTCAATGGTGGTAATGCTTCAATAGGTGGAACTTTCGCAATTACTGGAGATAAAAATGGAGGTAACCGTTTTGATTGGTTTGTTTATTTAAAAGGAGGGACTTTGTCCATTACAGGTAATATAACTATGACAAGTGATCATTCTCAGGCTGACGCGGTAATAGATATTTCCCAGGCCAATAGCAAGTTGGTAATGGGAGGGTCCATTACAATTTCCGGTGGTAATAACGGACAGGCGATTAGCAACTCTTCTGGATCTACAGCCACAACAATTGAATATTCTTCCACTACGGCAACTCAAACCATTTATACCTCCATAGCCGGGAATGCGATCACTTATAATAGCCTTACACTATCGGGAAGTACACAAAAGGATCTTCAGGCAAACACAACTATAAATGGCAATCTTACTATAAGCAATACAGCAGTGTTTAATCTGAACAGCAATAATTTTGGCTTAAAAGGAAATTGGAATAACACAAGTACCGCAGCAGATCCACTTACTGAAGGAACAAATTCTGTTACTTTCGGGGGAACAGGTGCTCAGACTATAAGTAATTCCGGTGATGCACAAGGAACGGATTTTGCAGATGTTACGATTAGTAATACATCTGCCTCAGCACCGCAGATAACCGTTAATTGTGATATGAGTGTAAGTGGAACGTTGACATTATCCCTTCCTGCAACAGGGTATATTGATTTAAATACATCTAATACAATTGTATTGGGAACTGGAACAGCTGCGGGAACAAGAGGAACGCTTTCACGCACAAATGGCTGGATTGTAGGAGGCACTTTTAAAAGGTGGTTTAGCACAGCAACAATTGCGGATGGCAATGCACAAGGCTTATTTCCAATGGGCACGTCATCTTATTACAGACCTTTTTACGTTTATTTTCCCAATGCTTCAGGCCCAAGCGCAGGAGGAACCGCAAGTGTTAAACATACAAACGCAACAACTGTTTCTGTTGTTTCTTTTGCTGATGGAGTAAGTACTGTAGTGAGAAGACATGATGCAAGTTATCAAGTAATAACTGCTGATGGTTTGACAGTTGCAGCAAATGATACATATACTCGCTTAGAAGGAACGGGGTTTGGTCAAATTGGAGATGTTAATCATCTCCGTATGGTAAGGGTTGGAAGCTCATTGGGCACTGCAGGAACTAATGGTGGCTCTACTACGATTCCTCAGGTACGCAGGTATTTTGGTGCTGTGCCCGTAGGTGGTTCTAATATTACTTATTATTTAGGATCTGTAGATGCATCGAATAGTCCCTTGCCTATTGAGTTGCTTTCTTTTGAAGCAAATCGCAGTAATGATAAAAAAATTGAACTCAATTGGTCCACTTCTTCTGAAATAAATAACGATTATTTTACCGTTGAGAAATCAAAAGATGGGATAAATTTCGAAGAGGTGGTTATTGTTGATGGGGCCGGTACCACAACTATCCCCAAAGATTATGCAAAAGTGGATAACAATCCTTTTGCAGGTGTTTCCTATTACCGTTTAAAGCAAACGGATTTTGACGGACACTTTTCGTATTCTGATTTAAGCGCTGTTTCGTTACTGGACGAAAGTGTTTTTGCTTTTGCTTTGCTTTCTAATCCTGCTAATTCAGATTTAAGTTGTGTTTTTACCGGATTGAATACTATTACGGATGTTTCAGTTGGAATATTTGATATTATAGGTAAGCTTGTTTATTCGGAAAGTATCAATAGCGGAGGTTCAGATACTTTCGATTATACTATTTCCACTGGCAAAAATTTTTCAAATGGATTGTATTTTGTAAAAGCTGAGTATAACGAATCTGTTTATACTCAAAAGCTGGTGATACAATAAGTTGGATTTGGACGTGCGCAATTCTTAACTTCTTAGGCATTTTTATTTCGTAGTAACTGACCAACATTTACTGATAACCAACAACCGATTACTGATTACTTTTTAACCGAGGTACTGTCTTCCTCTTCAACAATCACAAATATTTCTTCATTATCTTTCTTCATCAGGTATTTTTCGCGGGCAAATTTTTCGAGATTTTTGGGATTGGTTTTTAATTCCATCATATCCTGCCTGTTCTTTGAGATCTCTTCAACATAATATTGTTTCTCTTTGTTGAGTTCGTTTAGTTTTTGGGTAAGTTCTACCTGCGACACAACATCGTTCCTATCAAAAAACAATAACCAAACAAAAAAAGCCGTTGTGGTTATTATATATTTGTTCTTTATGTATTTTAAATTTTTTTTCATTATCACAACTAAATTAGGTTAAACTGTAGTTTTGCAGATGCTTACTACCCAAAATGTTTCAAATGTCAATTGTTAATAAACTTAATTCACGATCATCACTAATGGTGGTTCTGGTGTCTGTTATTTTCCTTTTCTTTTCCTTCACAGGTGGAAGTGATTTTAAAAAACAGCAATTGGCCAATTCTAGGGTTAAGAATGCCTACAATGAAAAATGGAATGTTGTAAAACACGATATCCACGCGGCAGGAATCGACTCTTCTTCATTTGTAATTTTTATACGGATTTTTAAGACTGAAAAAAAGCTGGAACTCTGGGCGGCCAATAATAATAAAAGTCAATTCAAAAAAGTAAAAGACTATGCGATATGTGCCAGCTCCGGAGAGCTTGGGCCTAAACGCATGCAGGGCGATGGGCAAGTCCCCGAGGGTTTTTATAACATTAGCTCTTTTAATCCATGGAGCAATTATCATTTGTCGTTTGCTGTGAGTTATCCAAATGCGTCCGATAAAATATTAGGAAAAAAAGGAAATCTCGGAGGTGATATAATGATACATGGAAATTGTGTAACCATAGGATGTGTGCCGCTTACCGATGATAAAATAAAAGAAGTTTATATTTATGCTGTTGAGGCCCGCTCAAAAGGACAAGCAGAAATTCCTATTCATATTTTTCCTTCAAAATTAGATGAGCAAAATTGGAGAATACTTAAGTCGGAATATGAAAATAATCCAGCATTAAGGGGAGTTCTAAAAATCAAATTGTTAATAAATAACGATATAACTAATTGA
>CAZQIC010000168.1:0-8521 GCA_964593555.1 uncultured Bacteroidia bacterium
CCCTAAGTGCTTGAAAATCATCAATAAAGTTCGATAAATCCAACCCGTAGGGTACTTCTAAGT
Organism: uncultured Bacteroidia bacterium; assembly: GCA_964593555.1. Taxonomy (GTDB): domain Bacteria; phylum Bacteroidota; class Bacteroidia; order JAFLBG01; family JAFLBG01; genus CAZQIC01. Next base: position 64 of record CAZQIC010000168.1, read on the forward strand.
ACGCTCAATTTCGAAAGAGATTGAGCGTTTTTTAATCAATGACCTCCATACGTGGGTATAAAATAGATTCAAATTTTATTCTCTTTTTTTCCAACCACTTTACCTTCCTCTAATAAAGCAATGTATTTCTGTGACACGTCAAATAATTGTTTTTCCTTCGCTCTTAACTCGTCATTTTTCCCTTTTAACTCCTCATTTTTTTCTTTGATCGCCTTCTCGTGTCGGGCAAGAGTTTTTTTTAAATCTCCAACTTCATTTTTTAATCCTGAGTTTTGATTTGTTACCTTCTCTACAAAATCTTTCATTTCTTTTCGATGCTGCTTGTTGGGTAGGCCATTAATTATTTTCATAGTGGTATGTATGTCCCCCTTATGATTGTCACCATTAATAATTGCCCCTTGAATGAACTTACCAATTTTACTATTTGAGATATTATTTGTATTTCCCGAGCGCCCTTCATTTACGGTAAAGCCATCACGAATAAGCTGTTCTCTTTCTGATTTTTTTAGTAAAAAGAAATTATTTGAATTTGCTCCAAGTATATTAACTAAGCGCAGCATCATATCAAATGATACATACCTGTTTTCATTGCTTTTTAGCTTTGAAATATAAGCCTGATTTAACTCTATATAGGAAGCTAATTCACTTTCCGTTGTAATTTCAGTGTATAGTCTTTTGTTGACTATTTCCTCGATTATTTCAAGAAAATTTACCGTAACCAACCTATTTAGTTGATTTTTCGACATTTCGTTAATAATACTATTTGCCTGTTTCATAGGTAGTTAGGTTAATTTAGTTACCATTATGGAACTTCCAATTTGGTAAGTTCAAATAAATTATTATACATTTGCCATTCCAAATTGGTAATTAATATTTACCAAAGATACAACTAAATTACCAATTTGGATAAAAACTTTTACAAGACAGAGAAAAAATGTTTACACAATCAGATGTTAATATCCTCAAAAGGGAGTTGCCCACAAGTGCTGTAATGGAGATAAATAAAAGAACTGGCATATCCCGACCTACTATTTATCGCTTTTTAAACGGTGAAAAAATTCGCACCAGGTTTCAAATACGGATTTATACAACAGCATTAAAAATTATTGAACGGGACAAAATAACAACCGGAAAAATTAAACAAGAACGCTCCCGGATTCTCAATGGAGACTTTGATAGCGAGTAATAAAAATAAATAAGGAGGAAAATTCATCAATGGAAATAATAGTATTTGAAAAGGAAACCTATTGGAAAATGCAAACGGAACTGATGAAAATGTTTCGTGAAAGTCTTAAAGAGGCAAGCAAACCAGCAGATGACTGGATTTCAACCGAAGAAGCAAAATTACTCTTGGGTGTAAAAAGCAAATCTAAAATGCAGCAATTGCGAGATACGAATGCCATTAAATTTTCTAAGCACGGAAAAAAACTAATTCAGTATTCCAAGTCGAGCATTCTTGATTATCTAAAGAAAAATATACCTGCCTACTAATTACTGTTAAAATGAAGTACGAAGAAAATAGAAGTCAGATATGGTTTAAAGTTCTCACACCTGAAGGGAGGGATTTAGACAATGAAATGAAAAAATGGTTTCTTCCTGAAGGGGTGAAAAAGGGTGAATGGTTTACTTCCGGTTGCAGGATAGGAACCTGGCTGGTATTAAATCCAAAGGAGTTCATGCAGAAAACCAACAGAGTTTTTGTTGTTGAATTAGGTGAAGAAGAACCAATCGTTGAATTGCCTGGAATCATTTGGGTAAGAAAAGTACGATTGGTTAGAGAAGCTACCAACCTTGATCTTAAAGGCTTTGGCATTTTCAGAGCTTTTCGACAAATAGTTTAATCAAATCATAATGAGATGCAGCAATACATACAACGATCAAAAACAAAGTACACAACCATTATGGACGCATGGAGCGATGTTACAAAGAATACCGATCTCACACAAAAAAGTGTTGGTCGTGCACACACACGGTTCTATTGGAAATGGAAAATTCTTAGAACAAAGTCCTCAATTAATAAATAGTCACAGTATGCACGTTCAGCCAATCAGTTGGGAATATATCGGAGAAGAAAAGTGTTTATGGTTAGGAAAAACTAATGGGCTGTTGTCGCACATCGAAATTTATATCATACCGAAAGAAAAAATTTCCGATGAATATCTGATAAGTGCAAATATAAATGGCTTTGTAACCCATACTACTTGGGGGATTGAAAAAACAAAAGCGAAAGCACAGGATCTATTGAATAGCTATGCGATCAGTCTCATTCTGTAAAAATAAAAAATAAAATAAAATGGATATACGTTTAGAATACTCGCCAATCGAAGGAAAGTTTAACCAAGCACAAGCAGCGGATCCCACTGACGTTGCTAATGGTTACAAAACACTTTGCTGTTTTGTGGCTGTTGAAAGAGCCACCCGGTTTACCGATGCAGTTCTTATCAAATACCCTGAACTAAGTTCCGGTACTGGCCAGTTCTTCCCTTCCTTCTCAGCAATGAAAGATGAGCTGTATCAATTCGTAGTAGAAGATGTAAAACTATTGGAGCAGCAGATGAATACAACTTATAAACGGAGAGTACAACTATTCAATCAACACTAAAACCTAAAAAAATATGAAATCATTAAAATTTCTAAAAGGCTTACTATTCCTATTGATTATAGTCTTGTCAGTGGTACTGAACATCGTAGAAGAAATAATCAAATTTATTTTTTCGCTGAAAAGCAAAATAATTCTCAACTACCAATTAACGATGTTTTTCAAGCAACTAACAAGATAAAACTACTATGATCGTAATACATTACCCAACCGCTTATAAGGCGTTAGATTGCTTTATAGACACTTTCAATGAGAATGTGGTGAATAAGAAAGACAGGCTCCGTACAGGTGCAGTAATGACGGCCAAAGAGCTTATAAGGATTTATGGTATATCCTTGCTGAAGTCAAACGGATATCAGCAAGTACAAGCAGAAAATCTCCCAACCCTTCAAACCAACAACAAGCAGCTTGCAAAATTAGTCAAGTGCAGCTCCCGGACAATTCAACGGCACATACTCAAACTTCGCTCTGCCGGAATCGTTACCAATAAAATATTTCACGGTTCAAATTCCAATTTTGAGGTGTTAATAAACCCAAAAATATTGTTAGTAAAGCAGAAATTAAATGTTGATAACGCAAAAAAAGAGTTCCAGGAGGCTTTGATCCAATCTAAGAAAAACGAAGCAAAATCAGGCTTTTTAAAAATTCAAAAGACAAATTGTCCTGATACATATTGTAGTAACACAAGTAACAAAATAAATAATATAATAATAGCTGTTGATAACTCTGAAATTAAAAGGAGTTCGCTATCGCTCACGCCTGAAAATGATAAAGGCAACGGAACAGGATACATCGGAGGATACACAGGGGAAATTGTTCAGGTTTCCTTAGAAAAACAAGAAAAAATTGAAGAAAAAAATATTCAAAATACAGGGGAAATTGTTCTGCGAGTGGACAAATTGGGCGACAGAAATATTCCGCCCGATCCCACTCGCGACAATTCCCTAAATCTTTACGTCAGTTTACTATGGATGATGGCAAGAAATTTACTTTACAAAAGCGTTGATTTAACTGACCGACAGGTTTTAATTGCAAAAAAATTAATTAAAAAATTGTACGAACCGGTTTCAACACCGAATCTGTCAAACACTCACCAACACTACGTTCAGCGAATTTCGCTTGTTTCAAAATATCTCAAGAGGGATGTCAATCGCTACGTTCCCTTACCCTATCGCTACTTTGATACCAACAACCCCAATGGTTTTGTAGGTACAAAAAAATGGCATCAAGCTGACCAGCTTAGAAAAAAAGAAGTTGAACGAGAACTGACTTTGAGCCGAATAATCAGAAAATATCACAACAACGAAAAAAAAGAAACTGCAATTAAAAAACCATCGCTCCAGTTGTTCCGTGAGTGTGAAAACATCATCGGAAAATTCAATGATCCTTCATTGACACAACGCTTTCATGCTGCGGTTTTGAATCACGAAACATACCAACAAATTTCATATAACAATTAAAAGCAAAATGGAAAAGTACACGAAAACTCACACAAGCAAAAAAGCATTACTATCTCATTTGGCAAAAATTAAAGCAAGGAATGGTCAGTATGAAATAAAAGGAAACACCATCACTTATTGGTTTGGCGATATTGGATTATACAATACACAGCAAAAGAGAATTGATTTTGTCAGCAAAAAAGGAAGTCTGTTGACATTCAAAAAACCTATTAGCTGGAAGGGAGAATCGAAAACTCAAATAATAAATTACGGATTAGAAAAGGACAGAAAATCGGGAGCTGTAAAGATTATAGGTTTCGGATATGATTCGCCCTGGTACAAGAGTACGAAGGAATTAATTGATGCTATGGATTGGGAAAAGATGTCCGAGTGGTATTCATTATGGAAATAATAATTGTAAAAATAGTAACCAATTAAAACAAAAACAATCATGCTTAACAATCCCTACATCGAAATGCAGACGAACAAAAGAGTTCAGAAGTTTCTGCTACACAAATCAACACAAGAAAATATTGAAGCTGCCAATGCAAAGCTGGTCATAGGAGCCAATGGAAAAGAAGTTTCTGTTCTTCTACTCAATCAAAATACGATTGTTAAACCACTTGCCATCCGGGACATTGCGGCCTTTTTCGGAAAAGACTATGACGAAAATAATGAACGTGCTGTCATTTCATATTTAACAAAACTCGCAAAGGAAAATCAAATAGAACTTTCAAAAGTCAATGTGGTTATCTGTGAAACAAAAGGAAAGTTAGGCGCTCACTTATACGAAGATACAAAACACAAAAAGCGCATCTCAACATTTGATTTTTTAGCTCACCTTAATTCTACAAAATAATGGCTTGGAAACTTATACAAGATTCGTTTACCTATGTGGACTTCGTGTTTACAGATGGAAATGTGCGGAGATTTTATTCATTGGATTGGCCACATCAATATTCAAAATTCCGTGATCGGGAGTTGGGATTAAAACGGCTCCGCAATCTCATTGCGAAATTCAGCGCCAATACCGAAAGAGCTAAAATATCTGAAAATGATGGTACAGAAAAAGTGCTGGAACGTTATGAGGGAGGAACTCGCATAGAATAAAACTATTCAATTATGAACTCAAAAATATAAAATTATGAAAAGTGTAAAAGAACTTTATTTTCATCTGAACACCGCAAGAGAATTTAAAAACAGGTATCCACATTTTGACATGAATGATAAAAAAATTCATGTTTTATTTCTTTCTGCTTGCACCAATGAAAGCGGTTATTATCGGATGATACTGCCTGCATTAGAGTTAAACCAGACAGACACGCATTCCGCTATTATTGGGCATATTCATAAATGGGACTTCAATAAAATGTTTGATGATTATGATAACCCGATTGATTTCCGGCTGGTGCAATGGGCTGATTATGTTGTAATGCCTGTACTATTTACCGATGTGAGCTACATTATAAAAAACATGAGGGAGATTAATTCAGACATTGAATTTGTAATTGATTTAGATGCTAATTATCACGAGCTGGCGGAATACCATCCTGACTTCAAAAAATTAAAACCTGAATTAAAGGATATTTTGATAAACAACCTTTCACAGGTAGATCTTCTTTCAGCTCCTAACAATCATATCCTGAATTTTTATAACAACCTTGCCCAGCAGAAAACCGAAGAACTGTCCTTGTATTTTGAACGTTATGCAAATCTTTTATCCAATTTCACCTATGAAGGAATAAGCCAAATTCAAAGGAATACAAGCGATAAGGTACGGATTGGCATTATACTGGATGCAAGCCAGGGCAATGATTTAAAAACGATTGAAAAGCCCATTGCAGCACTTTTAGAAAAGCATAAGGAAAAAATAGAGTTAGTGCTGTTTGGCTGGTCCCCAAAGATTGCGGAACAATACCAAGTATTGAATGGCTTAAAAGTAACTTATGAAAAACCTGTCCCCTTCCAGGAATATCATAGCCGGTTAAATAGTTTGACATTTGATATCGGGTTACTTCCTTTTGTAAATAACAGCTTTAATACTTCAGGGAAGGCCCTCAACCGGTTCCTTGATTTTTCTGCCAATATGATCCCGGTGATAGCTCCAAAGATGCTGCCTTTTGAAAAAGTAATTAAAGATGGTGAGAATGGCTTTATTGCTGCAAATGACGATGAATGGATCAGCAAAACGGAACAAGTCATACTCAATACTCAATTGCGAAAAGACATCGGGAATAATGCCTTTAAAACCGCTTGGGAGAGCTTCAGCTATACACCGAAGGCAATTCAGAGATTAAGAAGCATTTTTATTTATATAATTGCTTATTTTATCCCTTACATTTACATATCTGTCTTGATATTCTTATTTTGTTTACTCAATATTAATGATGCTGCTATGCTTATTATTAAAATAACAACAATCACCAGCAAGGCAATTAGCAATGGCATTTTATAGAAATCAGCTATCACCATCTTCACCCCGACAAACATTAATATTAAAGCAAGCCCCTTCGATAAATATCTGAACTTATCCATCATACCGGAAAGTGCAAAATACAAGGAACGTAAGCCCAGTATGGCAAACACATTTGACGTATAAACAATAAACTGATCTTGAGTAATAGCCAATATTGCGGGAATACTGTCCACCGCAAAAATCAAATCGGTGGTTTCAACCACCAGCAATACCAATAGCATAGGAGTGGCAATTTTTTTTCCGTTGCGCTTTACAAAAAAATTTCCATCATGTAATTCATCTGTAAAAGGCACTATACGTCTGAATAATTTTACTACAGGATTTTTTTCCGGTTCAATTTGTTTCTCCGTTTGTATCAGCATTTTGTATCCTGTATAAAGCAGTATCGCTCCAAATATATAAATCGTCCAATGGAATTTTTCTAATATTGCCACGCCCGCAAAAATAAAAGCAGCCCGCATTACCAAAGCCCCTATGATTCCCCAAAATAAAATTTTATGCTGATGAATGGCTGGAATTTTAAAATAAGAGAAAATTAAAACGAACACAAAAATATTGTCCACACTCAATGCTTTTTCAATCACATAGCCCGTCAAATATTCCAATGCCTTTTCCTTACCTTGCCAATAATAAATGAGTATATAAAAGAACATTGCTAATGCAATCCAAACACCCGTCCAAATCATGGCTTCTTTAATGCTTATTTTATGTGCTTTACGATTAAACACACCTAAGTCCAAGGCAAGCATTAACAACACGAAAACATTAAAGTAAATCCAGAAACTCAAATCTGTTTGCATATCCTGATCTTGTTTAAAATCTCTATCACTTTTTTTTATAAATTAGTTTGGTTGTTTTACGTCTTGGATTTAGATTTTATTAAAAACGAGCAATGGCACTTTGGTATTAAAAGAATATTCGGCTGAATTGCTGGAGAGAAATAATTTTTCAAAGAACCCTATATTTTGCTTTGTAAACATTATCATCATGGAGGGTTTCGACTGTCTCACTACCGTTTCTATATTTGAAACTAAACTTTTGTCAATATTTATATTTTTCCGATGCAGCTTAATACCATTCTTTGAAATTTTTTTTACCGCTTTATTCATGATGTTTTTACTGATAGCTATTTCAGAAGGGTAATTGAAATGGAGTAGTTCTACTTTAGCTTTTAACGGCTTTGTAAAGGCTACTACCTTTTTTAGTTCATTTTTAAGATTAACAAGATCGGATGCATATAGGATGCTTGTTATTTTACTTGTGCGATAATTGTGGGGTACGGCAATTACCGGAACTGTTGAATGGGTGATGAGATTAGAAGTGTTTGTACCGAATATCTTTTCCAGTTTTCCTGCGCCTCTTGTACTGATGCATATAAGACTGAATTTTTTTTTCTGGGCGTATTCCCTGATATTACTGTCTGTATGAAAAGAGCTTCTGATTTCACACTTTTTATTTTTGGAAGGGATTCCAATACTTTTATAAACTAAATCTACAAATTGATTCAGATTCTTTTCAATTTTATCTGTTTCTTTTTTTTCATAAGCCTCAAAAGTTGCATCGCTCCATGATGTGGGTTTCATAATATGATACAAATGAAAAAAAGTCAACTCGTATTTATGTTGTGATGCTAATTGAATAGCAAAGCGCAATCCGGCTTTTGACTTGGGAGAGAAATCGGTGGTAACAAGAATTTTATTCATCATTGTGTTTTATATTAGTTGGCTGGAGAAAAAGTTCTGATTTGTTTTTTCCTATTCATCTTAATTTGAAGAAAACGTTCAGGAAGGGTTGTTGAGCGCATTTCTTACGTCATGTATGCTATCCGATCTATTTAGTCCAAGCTCGGTAAGCTTCTCAAACATTTCTTCCTCAGTCCAAGGGTCTTTTTTATGGGGAGTTCTAAAAATAGAATGTTAAAAACAATCTAATAAAATCGTATCT
>CAZQIC010000169.1:0-8086 GCA_964593555.1 uncultured Bacteroidia bacterium
TGAAATTAAAAGTGAAGTATGCATAATAAACTTAATCGGTATAAACTCTATTGTATCTGCTTTAGTTTTCATCTCAATTGCATTTGAGAGTTGCAATATTTTCAAGAAGGGGGCATGGGATCCTCTTCCCTCTTAACATAAAACCAATTCGAAAAAGCAAAAAAAATAACCGTTACTTACAAGTCTCACTGATTATGAAAAAAACGAAATTATTTTCTTTATTAATATTCGCCACAACTATTGTATTTGCCCAGAAAGATCAGCATGGAAATCCAATTTTCAATAATGAGTCTATCAGCGAAGAAAAAATTGACAATTTCGAACTGACTTCAAGTTATTACAACATCAGAGAAAATATTTCTAATAAGCAGTCTTCTGTTTATATAAGCGATAACCCTACAGCAGCAGATTACCTAAAATTTTCAAGAGATCTTCCCTCCTATTTTTTTATTATCCATAATGGCTCAAATGTTATCGTAATGATTATGCCCTTGCCAAAAAATGATATTGATGGTAATACAACACTAACTTACAATGTTGTTAATCCAAACAATGGGAAAAGCACACAAATACCATGTAGTGTCTGGGGTGAGATAACCGAAAAAAGAGCAGACGAACTTTTAAAACTTAAAGTAGATACAGCTGCAACAATTATTGACTTACCAAACAACGGGAAAGGGCTTTTGTTTAAGGGAATGGCCTATAGAATTCAACCCTATGATAAACTCAAAGCAGAAGTGATCCAAATAGCAAAACAAATTGCAAACAACGATAAGAAAGAAGAAATTAAAGATCCTGTTGAATACATAAAAAAGGAAACTGTTGGCGGAAAACTTGATTTCAATAGGTTCCTTGAAAAAGAAGAACAATCCTTCTTTATGTACGATGGAATAGCTTATAACAAAAAAGACTTTGCTATCTATTTGTGGGGTAAAAAAGTAAAAATACTGGGTATTGGTTCATCCAAAAAGGCCACAAAACTCTGGGAAGAAATTTACAATAGAAAATTAACGGATCCTGAAAAAAAGGCATTGACTAGCGGCTTTGATAGTAAATCAAAATGACACAAATGAAATATTATAATTAATTTTAAATCTCATCAAAATAAAAATCATGAAATACCGCTCCGCAGGATATGTTATCCTGCGGAATAATACAAAATGCAGGGATTTACAATCCCATTAAAATTTCTACTTTTGCTCATCAATGAAACAAGGCATAAAACATACTATTAAAGATGACAAATCGTATTACCTTACTTTAACAGTAGCAGGTTGGGCCGATGTATTTACAAGGCTCAATCACAAAAATGCAATCATTGAATCATTAAAGTATTGCCAGGAAAATAAAGGTTTAAATGTTTTTGCTTACTGTTTAATGACAAATCATTTACATATGATCGTCAATACAAACAAGCCCTATTTACTAAAAGACACCATAAGAGATTTTAAAAGATATACATCTCAAAAATAGTTGACCAAATAATTTCTGAACCTGAGAGCAGACGTGAACGGCTAATATCTCTTTTCGCTATTGGCGCCGCAAATAGTAAGAAACATAAAGAATACAGATTTTGGCAGGAAGGCAACCATGCGATTGAACTTTATTCGCATTCATTTGTATGGGATAAGATTAATTACATACATCAAAATCCCGTGCGGGCAAACTTTGTTAAAAATCCCGATGAGTGGTTATATTCTTCCGCGACTAATTATGCAGAAAAGGAATCGTTACTGCCTGTCGAATTAATATCTCATAAATTAATTACTTACTAATGACATTTCATGGATTACAAATCCATAAATTTAGGTTTAACCGCAGGATAACATATCCTGCGGAGCAAGCAGAAAAGGAATCGCTGCTGCCTGTCGAATTAATATCTCATAAATTAATTACTTACTAATGATATTTCATGGATTACAAATCCATAAATTTAGGTTTAACCGCAGAATAGCATATCCTGCGGAGCAACAGAAAAGGAATCGCTGCCTGTCGAATTAATCTCTCATAAATTAATTACTTACTAATGGCATTTCATGGATTACAAATCCATAAATTTAGGTTTAACCGCAGGATAGTATATCTGCGGAGCAATAACTATAACATAACTCACAGTAACTCCATTTTTACTACCTTAGCGCACCGTTAATCTCATCAAATAAAAATCATGAAATAGCCATCCGCCTTAGACGGACAAACCTCCAAAAGGGATGCGTATTCCTCCCGATAGTTATCGGGATGACAATCAGAAACTTTAAAAATTATATACAGATGAAAAATCTACTTTTACTTTTATCAATTTTATTAAGCACTAGTGTTTTTTGTATCACAACAACTGTTACCGCTTCCGGAACATCGTTCAGTCCCAGCACTTTTACAATAACGTACGGCGACTCTGTTAATTTTAACCTCGGAGGTAATCACAATGCAACCGAAGTAAGCCTGGCCACGTGGAATGCAAACGGCACAACTCCCCTTGGCGGTGGATTTGCAACAGCAACAGGAGGAGGAATTGTAACACCGGTAACGCTTACCGTAGGTACACACTATTTTGTTTGTACACCCCATGCATCTATGGGGATGAAAGGAACTGTTGTTGTACAGAATTGTACTATACCTACAACACCAGGCGTGATCAGTGGTAATAAAAGTATTTGCTCGGCAAGTCAAAACACATACAGCGTAACTGCTGTGTCGGGCGCCACATCTTATTCCTGGACACTCCCCGGCGGCTGGACAGGAACTTCCCTCACCAATATTATTACAACCACAGCCAGCGCAACAAGTGGAACTATTTCTGTTACTGCAGATAACATTTGCGGAGCGTCGGCCGTACAAACAGTATCGGTTTCAGTAAATACCATACCGGCAAGTCCCGGAGGTATCAGCGGTAATGTAACTGTTTGCTTATCGAGTTCAAATACTTATAGCATAACAACTGTATCCGGCGCCACCTCCTATTCATGGACGCTGCCCGGCGGCTGGACAGGATCCTCTACCATTAACTCAATATTCACTACAGCCAGCACGCTCAGCGGAAACGTTTCAGTTACGGCAAATAACACCTGCGGTTCTTCAGCGGCCCAAACACTTTCAGTAACCGTTAATACACCACCGTCAGGACCGGGAGTTATTAGTGGAAACACAAGCACTTGCTCTGCCGGTTCTAATACTTACAGTGTAACAGCAGTATCAGGCGCAACAGGATATTCATGGACCTTGCCAAACGGCTGGACAGGAAATTCAACTACCAATTCTATTTCAACAACAGCGAGCAATACAAGCGGAACAGTTACAGTAAGTGCATCAAATGGCTGTGGATCGTCTACAGTGCAAACATTGCAGGTAACAGTTGATACATTGCCGCCAAGCATCGGTATCATTAACGGAGAAGATACTGTTTGTCAATTAAGTTTAAATACATACAGCGTTACAGGAACTACTGGTGCAAGTTCTTATACATGGTCAACACCTTCGGGCTGGAGCGGAAGTTCAATGACCAACTCTATTTCTGTAGTCACAGGTTCTGTTAGTGGAATAATGACCGTATCTGTTATGGCAAACAATCCATGTGGCATTTCCACAACACAAACATTCACAGTGATGGTAAGCAGCAATGTAGCGCTTTCACAACCCGGAGCGATTAGCGGTAATATTTCCATTTGTCCGAATAGCACAAACACTTATAGTATAACAGCAATGGGAGGCGCGACATCTTATACATGGAGTCTTCCAGGCGGATGGTCAGGAACTTCTGCAACAAATATTATTTCAACAGTAGCAGATATAACAAGCGGTGATGTTTTTGTTTCCGCTGTAAATGGCTGCGGGGCATCGGCGCCACAAACCCTGAGCGTAACCGTGAATGTAGTTGATACTTCCCTTGCACAAAACGGAACTATGTTAACAGCGAATGCTGCAGGTGCAACATACCAATGGATAAATTGCATTGGTAACACTCCTATTAATGGCGAGACCAATCAAATTTACACTGCTACAGTAAATGGTAATTACGCTGTTGTTGTAACGCACAATGGATGTAGTGATACCTCTTCATGTTATACCGTAAATAATGTAGGAATTACTGAAAGCAATGAATCATTTGTAATTTCAATTCATCCAAATCCATCTAACGGAAATTTCCAGTTGGTTATTGAAAATTTAACACATAACCAAAAATACAATATGGAAATTTTTAATGCACTGGGGAAAAAAGTTTACCAAACTGCAATTACCAATGCTAAATCGGATATTAATTTAAACGATAATGCAAAAGGAATTTATTTTATAAAACTTTATACGGGGCAAAGTGTTGTTAGTAGGAGAGTTGTTATTGAGTAGATCCGTTAAATTATAGTAAAGCAAAATAGCGTGAAATATATTCTAATTGTTTCAACCTTACTATTTTCATACTTTTCATTTGGACAAAGTGCTTTTGGAATAGCAAACACAGTTACAACTATTGACCCTAAAAATTTTACTTTTAAAGAAGTAAAATTCAAGGTTCTGGATGTTAAACAAAAAGAAAAAACATATCAACTTGGGTTTAAAGGCAACAAGATCTACGTAATTAATTCTTCAGGCCAGGTACAGCCTTTTAAGGTATTATCCTATGAAGTAACATGTTTGGATCACGGAAGTGTGGTAACAATACTAGCAACCGGCAACAATATGACACGTTATGGATTTGCAGACTGTTTCAAAATAAATAGCAAGGGTGAAAAATTTGAATTTGAGAATATTATAATAATAGATGATGCAAAAGTGAAATATAAAAATCTTGTTGCTAATACAACTTTGCAAAAGTTATAATACACAAACCTTACCTTACAACCGATTCCAACAACCATCAACTGACCAACAACCCAGTACTCAGTACTATGTACTCAATACTCCAAGAAACTTAAGAATATTCTTCTCTATCCTCGCGGGAACATTTTCGGCATTGTGTTTTACAAACTTATCGCCGGTAATTTTTTCATAAAGCTCGATATATCTTTCTGAAATTTCAGCTACAAATTCATCCGGCATAAAAGGTACCTGCTGCCCTTCTTTACCCTGGAAATTATTTTGTATCAGCCATTGACGCACAAACTCTTTTGATAATTGTTTTTGCGCTTCGTCCTTTTTCTGTCTCTCTTCGTATCCTTCTTTATAAAAATAACGCGATGAATCAGGAGTATGTATCTCATCTATCAAATAAATTTTTCCATCTCTTTTTCCAAACTCATATTTAGTATCAACTAGTAACAATCCCATTTTATCCGCTATTTCGCAGCCGCGTTGATACAATGCACGGGTGTATTTTTCTAATTGTACATAATCTGCTTCACTAACTATCCCTTTCTTTAAAATATCTTCACGGGAAATATCTTCATCATGTCCTTCCGATGCTTTGGTGGTAGGCGTTATAACAGGAACAGGAAGTTTATCATTTTCTTTTAATCCATCCGGCAAGGTAACACCACATACAACTTTCCTTCCGGCCTTGTATTCGCGCGCTGCATGGCCTGCAAGGTATCCGCGTATTACCATTTCTACTTTAAAGGGCTCGCATAAATGACCGATGCTTACCATAGGGTCCGGCACATCAACTATCCAATTAGGAACAATATCAGCAGTAGCTTTTAAAAATTTACTTGCCACCTGGTTCAACACTTGTCCTTTAAAAGGAATTCCCTTTGGCAACACCACATCAAATGCAGAGATGCGATCGCTTGCTACCATCACCAGGTATTTACCATCTATATTATATACATCACGCACTTTACCCTTGTAAAAACCTTTTTGCCCGGGAAAAGAAAAATTAGTTGCCGTTACTGCTTCCATAAAGCGATAAAATTTGAATTTATTTTTTTGGTTCTTCCGTATTATAAATATTTATGATGCGCTTCACCAAGCTATGGCGAATTACATCATGTTCATCGAGCATAATAATATCTATCCCTTCTGCATTTTTAAATAAACGCATAGCTTGAATAAGACCCGACGGCTGATTTCTTGGTAAATCAATTTGAGTGACATCACCTGTAATTATAAATTTTGCTGATGGCCCCATACGTGTCAAAAACATTTTCAATTGACTCTCCGTCGCGTTTTGTGCTTCATCCAGAATAACAAAAGCATTATCCAATGTACGTCCCCTCATAAATGCAAGCGGTGCAATTTGTATAACGCGGCTCTCAATATATGATGCTAACTTTTCCGCCGGCACCATATCAAACAAAGCATCATATAGTGGCTGCATATAGGGATCCAGCTTTTCTTTAAGATCTCCTGGCAAAAAACCAAGGTTCTCCCCTGCCTCTACAGCCGGACGGGTCAATATTATTTTTTTTACTTCCCTGTTTTTTAAAGCCCTTACTGCCAATGCCACTGCTGTATACGTTTTACCGGTACCTGCAGGACCTACAGCAAAAACAATATCATTCTTAGCAATAGATTCAACCATCCTGCGCTGGTTAAGCGTTTTAGCTTTAACCACCAAGCCATTGTTACCGAATACCAACGCATCGTTCGCCTCCTCACTTCCCTTGAATACCTGCTCCCCTTCCGGGTTCATAATGCGGTTCATGTCGTTCTCCGTCAGCTTCCCGAATTTACTGATGTGATCTATCATCAGGTTAAGCTTCATCTCAAAAAAAAGTAACTCTTCGTCTTCGCCAATGACCTTCATCGTGTCGCCGCGGGCCACTATCTTTAATTTAGGAAAGAATTTTTTTAAAAGGTTAAGTTTGGCATCGCCGATACCATAAATCTCCACAGGATCAACCGTATCAATTAGAATTGTTTTTTCGCCCAATGTATTTTATTGATTAAATGATTTTTTAATGAATTTACTAATTTACCAAAACCTGTTTACCTTTGATATATATTTGGTAAAAATTAATAAACATTTCTTACTCATACCCTTAGGGTGATGGCAATTATTACTTTAACAAGCGACCTGGGAACAAAGGACTACTACGTAAGCGCAGTGAAAGGCGCCATACTTAGTGAATTGCCCGATGCAATTATTGTAGATATTACCCATGAGATAGAACCTTTTGATATTTTCCAGGCATCGTATGTATTAAAGAACAGTTATATCAATTTTCCTCCGGGATCCATTCACATTATAGGGGTAAATGCCCAACCCGATATTAATGTACCCTATGTAGCAATGTATGCGAACGGTCATTACTTTATAGGATCCGATAACGGTATGTTTTCGCTATTGCTTGACATTGCACCGGAAAAAATTGTGGTGATTAACCTTAAACAGGACAGCAACTATTTAAATTTCCCCATCAGAGATGT
Source organism: uncultured Bacteroidia bacterium (assembly GCA_964593555.1). Lineage (GTDB taxonomy): Bacteria > Bacteroidota > Bacteroidia > JAFLBG01 > JAFLBG01 > CAZQIC01. The sequence goes on from CAZQIC010000169.1 coordinate 7,300, forward strand.
GTTCGTGAAAGCCGCATGCCACATAGCACGTGGAGGCACATTGGAAATAATAGGCAATATCAGGGAAACATTTAATGAACGAACCGTTTTCAGGCCGGTGATCGAGAGTGATAGTCTGCGTGGTACTATTATCTACATTGATTCATATGGTAATGCGATCAGCAATATTTCCAAAAAAATATTTAATGACGCGTCGAGAGGAAGAAGTTTTGTCATCGACTTTGTGAGGTATTCCATAGATACAATTAGTGAATCTTATAACCAGGTTGCCGAAGGAGAAATAATTGCGCTATTTAATTCTGCCGGCTACCTCGAACTTTCAATAAACAAAGGAAAAATTGTGAAGTTGCTTAATATGCAGTTAGGCGATATTATAACTATACGTTTCACATGATACACAGGATCGTTAAAATGACATTTGCTCCCGGGAAAGAAAAAAATTTCCAAGAAATTTATAAAAAGGTTTCTCCGCTTATCCGGAGTTTTGAAGGCTGTACAAGCCTTGAACTCCTGAGAGAAAAAAAAGAGGGACATGTTTTTTTCACCTATAGCCTCTGGAAATCCGAAGAAGATCTTTTGAAATACCGATCATCGGAATTATTTTCAGGAACATGGGAAGAAGTAAAAAAACTTTTTAGTGCTGAGGCGGAAGCCTGGACTACGACATTGGAATAAATAATTTCCATTGATAAAGTGCGATGGCCGGAAAATCCGCCGTGCTCGGGTCGGCTGGTGCGTATACGGATCGGATTTTCTTGACTTTTTTGTTACTTTTTTGGTTCAAGCA
>CAZQIC010000170.1:0-7667 GCA_964593555.1 uncultured Bacteroidia bacterium
CCTTCTATTTCTGCCGACGGACAAATAATTATTTACGCAGGCTGCAACAGGCCCGATGGAAAAGGAAGCTGTGATATTTATTATGCGCGCAAAGTGGGTAACCGTTGGGCAAAACCAATTAACATTGGTCCGCCAATTAATACACGCAATTGGGAAACGCAGCCATCATTTTCATCCGATGGTAAAACACTTTATTTTGTGAGAGGTACTGTAACCCGCGAAGGAATTAAGAATCAGGATATTTATTATTCCCAGCTTTCCAAAGACGGTTATTGGGGAGACCCCGTTTCTATTAGCAGTAAAATAAATACTCCTGATAGGGAAGAGTCTGTTTATATACATCCGGATAATCAAACACTTTACTTTTCTTCCAATGGCCATATCGGTATGGGTGGGTTAGATATTTATATGTGTAAAAAGCAGCCGAATGGTGAGTGGGGAAATCCTATAAACCTTGGTTACCCTATAAATACAAATAATGACGAAAATAGCTTGTTGGTTTCTCCCAATGGAGAGATAGCTTATTTTGCTTCTAACCGTCAGGGTGGAAAAGGAGGGTTGGACCTTTACCAGTTTGATCTTTATAAAGAAGCACGGCCGGAAAGACTTACTTATGTTATCGGAAAAGTTTTTGATGCCCGCTCGAAAAAGCCTATTGGCGCTACTTTCGAGCTCATTGATCTGGAAACAGCGCAGACTGTAATTGAATCGGAATCGAATATCGGTAACGGAGAATTTTTAGTAAGCTTAACCGCGAATAAAAATTACGCCTTAAATGTTTCGAAGAATGGATACCTGTTTTATTCTGAAAATTTTTCCCTGAAAGAAATTGCTGATTTGTCAAAACCGTTTCAGCTGGATATACCGTTGCAGCCTATTGATGTAGGAATGATTGGCGAGTTAAAAAATATTTTCTTCGAAACGGGACAATTTAATCTGAAGGAGGAGTCGAAAGCCGAATTGCAAAAACTCGTTGATTTTTTAACATTAAATAAAACACTTAAAATAGAATTGAGCGGTCACACTGATAACGTTGGCGATAAAAAAATGAACCTGGCTCTTTCTCAGAATCGTGCGAAAGCTGTGTATGACTATTTGATCGGAAAAGGTATTGCCGCTGAAAGACTTACTTATGCAGGGTACGGCGATACTCAACCTAAAGTTTCTAATGATACTCCCGAAAACAGGGCGAAGAACAGGCGTACAGAATTTAAAGTGACCGCGATATAATTCTCTGCTTAATTTGTGAAATGTTCAGATCCTTCCAGCAGGCAGCAAAAACAAAAAAAGACAAGATGTATGAACAGAAGTGTGATGTAATACCTGTTCCTGCCGCTTACAATACCTAAGCCTATAATGCAAAGTGTAATACAAAAGAAAGACTGCATTGTAGAGGTTCTTAATAATATATCCATATTCTTAAGGTGTGCGGTGATTTTTTTTTCTTCCTTGTCAATATCCCCTGAATAATTTTTCTTCTCTATATTGGTCTCGTCGGTGCTCCTTTCCATTTCGTAAAGATGCTGCTTTTCATCAATGGCATTTTTAAACGGAAAGGTATAATAGATCAGGTAAGAACAAAAAGCAATAATAAATATGGTAAGTGCATAAATGCCGAATTTTTTCTTCCTGTAACCGTAAATGTAAATGGGAATTACATTTAGTATGATCAGTACAATGGCTATTAAAATGTTTAAACTATTATTAAGCGTCATTTTATTTACAATATGTCTCTATCATTTGTGTAGCGCTTGAATACCCTGTCTGTAAGGCTTTTTGCCAATCGTCGCAGGCCCCTTTTCTGTCGTTCGTATAAAATTTTACTGCAGCCCTATTTGAATACGCCTCACCGTAATTGGGATTAAGCTGGATTGCTTTGTCGTAATCGGGCAAGGCACCTTTGTAATCCTGTAAAAAATATTTTGCAACACCCCTGTTTGAATACGCGTCAGGGTAATCGGGTTTTAATTTTATAGTACGATCATAATCTTGTAAAGCTCCGCTATAATCTTTCATATAGTATTTAGTAAGACCGCGATTGTGGAACGCAACAAAAAAATTGGTGTCTATTTCTACTGCTCTTGAAAAATCTTCTAATGCTCCGGCATAATCACCCTGGTTTCTTTTACAGGAGCCGCGGTTGTTGAATGGCAATTGATATTTTCTATCCAGCTCAATTGCTTTTGTATAATCCTTTATTGCCGAATTGTAATCTTTTAAATTAAAATAGACATTACCTCTGTTGTTCCATGCCTCAGCATATAAGGGATCCAATTCAATCCCTTTATTAAAATCGGCCAGTGCCAATTTAAATTCGCTCATGTCCATTTCAGCGGCTGCCCTTACCAGGTAGGGATGTGATTGTTTAGGGTTTTTTGCTATCACATCAGTGAAAAGTGTAATTGAGTCTTTCCATAATGCGCTTCGCTGCATGGTCATATAGCTAAACAATACTGCGTAAATGAAAAAAGAATAAAAAAGAATGTTCTTTATATAATCACCCAAATGTAATTTTGATTCTTTAATGTAAACATATAGCTGCCCTAAAATAAACCCTATGCCTATGTAAGGTATATATGTGTAACGATCGGCAGTGATAGTTCTTCCAAGGGGCACCAGTTGAATAATAAGAAGTATAGAGGTAAAGAAAAAAAGCGAACCAAAAATAAGTTCTTTTTTAAATTGCCCCGACCTATGTATTCCCCATACAATTGCAATAATTATTAAAGGAGACAAGTAAAAGTAAAACGGTAATTCGCCTTTTGGATAGTAATACATTGCACTCAATCCTATTGGCGCGATTGATTTTACAATATAGAAAACAACAGAGTAGCAGATCAAAAAGAATCTTTCAAACATTGGAAAGTACGGTGCCATAGTAGTGGCTCCCGCTGATTTTTGTGATGCCAGTGCAACAAGTCCAAAAGCAAGAGAGAGAAGGAAGAAAGGAATTTTATTCGATTGCCCTTTTATGCTTAATCTTCCGTTTTTATAATAGTCGATCAATACAAGCACAAAGGGTAAAGTTATTGCAGCTGATTTAGAAAGACAAGAAAGAATAAAAAGAAGCATGCAGATATAATAATGCTTCATTTTGTTTCCTTCGTAAGCAAACTTTGTGTAAAAATAAAGTGATGCAATAAAAAGGAAACCAAACAATACATCTTTACGCTCTGCTATCCATGCAACCGATTCGGCATGGCTGGGGTGCAGTGCAAAAAATAGTGTGCTTGCCAAAGCCACCTCTTTTTTTCCGGTTAGCTTTATAATAAACATGAAAACTAAAAACGTACTCAGTAAATGAAGAATAAGATTTGTTGTGTGGAAAACAAAAGGTGAAAGTCCAGGTGATTTATCATTCATTGCTAATTTGTAATCGATAGCATAGGAAAGCATTGTGAGTGGCTGGTAATTACCAATATAATAGGAGGTAAACATTTTTTTTATGCCGGTAGCCGAAAGATCTCTGATATCGACATTGTTGATCACATATTCATGATCATCCCAATTTCTGATGAAATCATTTTTTACGGAAGGGTAATAGGAGACAAAAGTTATCGCCAATAAAACACCAATGAATAAGAAAATATTTTTATTTTTTCTTATTGGCGAGGCCTGTATTTTCTTTTTCTTGTTAGACATTTAAAACGATCTAAAATATTTCGTTCTTGTTTTGCGGCCTTTCGCTGGCTTTCCATTTAAACCCTTCCAACTCTAATTCTTCTCTTTTTAATTCTCCTAAAGGATTCAATGTTGCATCGGGCTGCGTGAGGAAAGTTATTGTTTCAACTTTATTATCTTTCATGTAAAGTATAATATCGCTACATACTGCTTTATTCACACCTACCGGCTTTTCCTTATCCTTGGCGTAATATATGGTTTGCCCATTGCCTTCAACAAAAATTCTGGTTAAATCGTTATTGCTAAAAAAGCCCTTCATTTTTTTTCCTTTAATCTGGTTGAACATCGCAGTGTCTTCCATTGAAACAATGAAAGCGTTTGTGTTCATTTCAAGATAACTTATTTTTCCTTTGCCGGTTTTTATCATTACATTTTCGGCTGTAAGTTGGTTCTCGTCAGACCATAAGATGGGGTCCTTATAAAGGTTCATGGTTGAATCTCCATAGGTATAAACTAATGAATCACATTTTCCCTGCAGGTCGTTCTTGTAAAATTTTACGTGATGGTAGGCGAATAAAATTTTGCTTTCATCTTTGCTATCCTTTTTTGTTGCAATCGCTTTTAATGTATCGGCATGTAAAAAAAGAGTATCGTTGTTATACACCTGCATTAAAATTGCGTGGTCAGTCACAATAGATTTATCCTCGTGCTCATAATGCTCGGCATAATTCCCGGAGATCAGAATATTCTGAATGGTGTCACTTATAGTGATATTTCTGAAAGCTCTTCCAAGTCCTTTTTTTCTGTCGTAATAAAGGCTGTCACCCTTAAGTGTTTGAAGATTTGTAATGATGTATGCGTTCCGGCTGAATTGTGATAAGTCATTTGAGGTATCGTACCAGCCGTTCTCACAATAGATAAGATTATCGGAAGCCTTTATTGTAGTGGGCCCATGGAAGTATGCAATTTTAGAAAAAGTATTATAAAGCAAGGTGTCGCAGTTCATGACATATTGCGGATTAACAAGTACCACATTTTTTTTGAAAGTAAATTCTTTACTCCTCGAATTATAATAACCTATTTTGGAAGTAAGTGTATTGTCCTTGCTCACTATTTTTCCTCCATTTAAATAGGTAGCTATACCTGCCTTCATATCGTAAGTCAAAAAATCTGTGGTGAGTGTCATCTCTTTATCCTGCAGACGAACATGATTTTTAATAAGAGCCTTTTTTGTTTTACCGTTATACTTCAAAAAGTCTCCGTATAAATTTAGAGTGTCGGCTTGTTGTATACGAATATTACTAAACGCATCCAGTGAATCGCCTTCATACAAATATGCGCTGTCACAATACATCACGACACCTTCATGTTCAAAAATAACATTTCCGAGAAGTCGTTTTGCATTAATTCCTAACGATGCATCGTGTTCAAGTGAACCACCCTTGATCTGAATTTTTTTTACTTTATCGGAACCTGTCTTTACATTGACGCTGCTTTGAGACTTGCAATCATTCTTAAATACCAATAACAATGGCAGCAAAAGAAAAATGTATAATGCTCTGGCCATTTTATTTTTAATGAATGCTAGCTGTAAACCAATTCCTTTTTGCGGATAATGGTTTGCTTGCGGTCAGGGCCAACAGATACGATGGTGATGGGAATATTTAATTCTTTCTCGATATATTCAATGTAGTCTACTAATTCTGAAGGTGCTGCATCCATATTGGTTATACCTGTAAGGTCCTTGTTCCAACCTTTCATCTCAATATATATGGGGCTTACGGAATCAGGATTAACATCAAATGGCAGGTAATCAATTTTTTGGCCATTGTAATTGTAGTGTGTGCAAATTTTAATGGTGTCGAAAATACTGAGCACATCAGCCTTCATCATGATAAGTTGTGTAATACCATTGATCATACAAGCGTATTTAAGTGCTGGAAAATCCAGCCATCCGCAGCGTCTTGGTCTGCCTGTGGTAGAGCCAAATTCGTTCCCTTCTTTTCTCATGCGCTCGCCAACCTCATTATCCAATTCAGTAGGGAAGGGGCCGCTGCCAACACGTGTACAATAGGCTTTGAAAATTCCCATCACTTCACCGATTTTATTTGGCGCTATTCCCAGGCCTGTACATGCTCCTGCACAAATAGTACTTGATGATGTAACAAAAGGGTATGATCCAAAATCAATATCGAGTAAAGAACCCTGGGCTCCTTCGGCAAGAATTGTTTTGTTCTCCAATAAAGCATTGTTGATGTAGTGCTCACTTTCAACATGCGTGATCTCTTTTAATACTTCAATTCCTGCGAACCAATCTTTTTCATATTCATCCAGGTTGTATTCGTAATTGAATGAAGCAAGAATGTGTTTATGTTTTTCGACAAGGAAATTATATTTTTCCCTGAAGTTTGGTGTAGAAATATCTCCAATGCGTAAACCGTTACGTCCGGTTTTATCCATGTATGTCGGGCTTATTCCTTTTAATGTAGATCCGATCTTTTGTATTCCTTTTGATGCTTCTGATGCTGCATCCAGCAAACGATGTGTGGGAAGTATAAGGTGAGCACGTTTAGAAATGATCAGACTTTTTTTAATATCGACATTTAGTTTTTTAAGCGCGTCAATTTCTTTTTTGAAAATAACAGGGTCAATAACAACACCATTGCCAATTACGTTAATACAGTTCGGATGAAAGATCCCCGAAGGAATAGTGTGAAGCACATGTTTTATTCCATTGAACTCAAGCGTATGTCCCGCATTAGGACCGCCCTGGAAACGGCCTACAATGTTATACTTTGGAGTTAGTACGTCAACAATTTTCCCTTTCCCTTCATCACCCCATTGAAGGCCTAATAATACATCAACTTTCATTCTATATGTCTTTAAATTTTTAATATCGGACAGCGAATTACTGTCCGGAAAACAATTAACTGAAATTTAAAATTGCTGCTTCTTTGCTTTCTGCCATTGTAAAAATGGTATTGAGTTTTGTTATCAAGAATAATTGGTTTACCTTTTTTGAAACATTTGTTATTACAACATCGCCGCCTTCTTTTCTCGACTTCGTGAGAACGTTGATTAATACATTGAGTCCGCTGCTGTTTAAATACTGAATGCCCGAGAGGTCAAATACAAATTTCCCCTCTCCCTTTTCTATCAAAACATCTATGTTGTGAAGTAATCCTGTCGCTTGGTTTTTGTCAATCAATTCGCCCTCAAGCAATATAATATTTACATCGGATTCTTTTTTTATTTCGAAACTAAATTTCATCTGTATATAATTTAAAATTACTGATTGTCAGATGGAATACGCCATCTTCGTATATCATTTATTTTGGTGTTTGCTTTTCGCAAACATGGCTATTTCATGGGTAATTGTTTTAGATTTTTTGTCCTATGCTATTTTTTTTGTTGTAATAATTCAGCCATTTCGTGTTTGTAATTTAAATGCTCGCACTTTCCGTTTTTAGATAAGTGACTGCATTTGCCGTAAAAATTAAGAGAATGGTGAGTAATATTAAAATTCAATATTTGTTCTGTCATTTTTTGAATTTGATGAACTCTTGGGTCGCAAAATTCAAATACTTTTTCGCAGTCCTGGCAAATCAAATGATCGTGTTGTTTATACTCATGTGATTTTTCGAACTGTGCTAAATTTTTTCCAAACTGATGTTTTGTAACAAGATCACAGGACAACAGTAGTTCAATAGTATTGTAAAGTGTAGCCCTGCTTACCCTGTACTTTTTATTTTTCATATGAATGTACAGAGATTCTATGTCAAAATGCCCGTCATGAGAATAAATCTCTTCAAGTATCGCAAATCGTTCCGGTGTTTTACGATGCTCGTTACTTTCGAGGTATTCTGAAAAGATCTGTTTAACTGTTTCCCTGGTTTCTGCCTTGGACATAGTGATTTCTACAAGCATCTAATTTAAGCAAAAAATGTTAAAACTCTATTCTGCAAAGACGAAAAAAATATTGTTTTTATTGATGGGGAGTTCTAAAAATAGAATGTTAAAAACAATCTAATAAAATCGTATCTAAG
>CAZQIC010000171.1:0-7505 GCA_964593555.1 uncultured Bacteroidia bacterium
TCCCATTCCAATTCCTTTTTGCAATGAAGGTGATTGAGTACCGGAGGTTACTGTACCAATGGCATTTCCCTGCGCATCCACAATTTCGTAATCATGGCGAGGTATACCGCGATCTATCATTTCAAAACCTACTAATTTTTTTGAAACTCCTTTTTCTTTTTGCTCTTTCAAGGCTGAAGAATTCACAAAGTCTTTTGTAAATTTTGTTATCCACCCTAAGCCAGCTTCAAGAGGAGATGTTGTATCATTTATATCGTTGCCATAAAGACAAAAACCCATCTCTAAACGCAATGTATCACGTGCTCCAAGGCCAACTGGTTTTATATCAAATTCTTTTCCCGCTTCAAAAATCGCGTTCCAGATTTTATCAGCGTGAACATTATCAAAATAAATTTCAAATCCACCTGCACCAGTATAACCTGTATTCGATAAAACTATATTTTCTATACCAGCAAATGTTCCTTTCTTAAAACTGTAATAAGGAATATCAGAGAGATTTATATCTGTTAATTTTTGTAATGCCTTTATTGCATTGGGTCCCTGCACCGCAAGCAATGATGTACGATCAGAAATATCTTTCATGTCAACACCAAACGTATTGTATGATTTTATCCAATTCCAATCTTTTTCAATGTTCGATGCGTTCACCACCAGCAAATATGTCTTGTCATCTATTCTATATACAAGCAAGTCATCAACAATGCCCCCCTTCTCATTGGGCAAACAGGAATACTGTACTTTTCCATCAGTTAAAACTGAGGCATCATTACTCGTAACTTTTTGTATCAGATCAAGAGCCTTATCTCCTTTCAAAATAAATTCACCCATATGCGATACATCAAACACTCCAATTGAATTTCTAACAGCAAGATGCTCATCATTAAGCCCTGTGTATGATACAGGCATGTTATACCCTGCAAAAGGAACCATTTTAGCTCCCAATGCTATATGAATGTTTGATAATGCTGTCGCTTTTAATGTTTGTGTTTCTGTCGCTTCCATGCTTAAATTATTTGTTACTAAGTTATATATATTGCTGCTATACACAAATCATTTTGGTGATTTTATGAGCTGCATGTCTTCAATGAGTTTTAAAACGAACTCGAGCTGTTCCTCCTTTGAAATGTCAGTGTTGTCAAGTACAATCGCATCATCTGCTTTTATCAATGGATTCTCTTTTCTATGTGTATCCTGGTTATCGCGGCTCAACAAGTTTTGTTTTACCTCATCAAAACTAATGTGCTCTCCTTTCGCAGTAAGTTCATCAAGCCTCCTTTGTGTACGAACATCCGTATCTGCGGTCATAAATAATTTTAATTCGGCTTTTGGAAAAACGTTGGTGCCAATATCCCTGCCATCCATTACAACCCCTTTTCCTTTTCCCATTTTTCTCTGTAACTCCACCATTTTCGTTCGCACTTCCTTTATAAGACTTACTCCGCTTACATTCTGAGAAACCTCCATGGTCCGGATTTCTTTTTCTACGTTTTCGTTATTCAAAAAAGTCTCTGACGTTTTGGTTTGCTTGTTATAAGAGAATGATAAATTAATTTTATCCAATGCATCTATCACATCCTGTTCATCAAACTCACCGTTTACCAGAATGTTTTTTCTCATACAATATAACGTCACTACCCGATACATTGCCCCCGTGTCTACATATGAATAGCCTAAGCGGGCCGCCAGCGCCTTAGCGATGGTGCTTTTTCCGCAGGAGGAATATCCGTCTATAGCAATAGTGATTTTCATGAATACTGGTTTAGCAAGGCAAAATTACGAATAATAATATGTGCTTTTTTGTATTGCGAAAATTTGACAATAATTACTCTTCAACGATGCAACTTATTGGCTTTCAAAGCCATCCTTTATTTTAGGCCATCATTAAATTAAAATAACATTTAGAGTAAAAAGCGTAAAACTACCATAATAGAAATTGATCTTACTTGTTTTGAAATGAAAGAATAGGACACTTTTGATTATAAAACCAGGAATGAATTACAGTATATTTATGTTATTCATCAAAAAAACATACCAAGTATGAAAATTGGTTATTTCCTTGTTTTGAGTTTGTTTTGCTCATTTACATTAAGGGCACAGGGAGAATTTAACAATTGGTATTTCGGACTTAATGCCGGGGTTAGTTTTGCGACCGGATCACCTGTTGCCATTACAAACGGAGCCTTATCGACATATGAAGGAAGTGCATCTATTTCTGATGCTGCCGGAAGTTTACTTTTTTACACGGATGGTGTAACTGTCTGGGACAAGACACATACTGCAATGCCAAATGGGACCGGCTTGTTCGGTAATCCATCATCAGCACAAAGTGCCATTATTGTTCCATGGCCCGGAAGTGCTTCAAAGTATTTTGTTTTTACTGTGGATGCTGAAGGCGGTACAGATGGCCTTTGTTATTCGGTAGTAGATATGAGTCTCAACGGCAGTAATGGAAATGTTACAACGAAAAATGTACAGCTATATACTCCTTCCAGGGAAAGCTTAACTGCAGTTAAACATCGCAATGGCTGTGACATATGGGTGCTTTCACACAAATGGAATTCAGATGAATTTTATACTTACAAAGTTACCAGCGCAGGTGTAAATACAACCCCCGTTATAACAGCCATCGGAAGAGTTAGCGGTGGCCCTATTGTGAACAGCGCAATTGGCTATATGAAAGCAAATCGACAGGCAACAAAGTTAGCATTGGGAGAAGTCGTAAATCCCGCTGGTACATCAATGGAGTTGTTTGATTTTAATAACTCAACGGGTGTTGTAAGCAATGCAATGATTTTAAATACCGGCTTTTCACAAACATATGGTTGCGAATTTTCACCAAATGGAAATTTACTTTATGGTAGCAGCGGCTCAGTTTACCAGTTTGATGTTACTCTTGCTACACTAGCATTGATAAATGCTTCTAAAGTGGTAGTTGGTAGCGGTACTTTTGGCGCGTTGCAGGTTGGGCCTGACAATAAAATGTACCAGGTTACAACCAACTCTTTTCTGAATGTAATTAATAACCCGAATACCGCAGGTACAGGATGTAACTTTGTGACAAATGCCGTACCGCTTGGAGGTAAAAATGGCTTTTTAGGATTACCCAATTTTATCACATCCTGGGTTGCAAAATCCCCCGGTAATATTGAAGTAAGAGATACCTGCGAAGGAGACCAAACAACATTTTTTTTATCTGACACATCCAGCGTTCTTGCCTTGGAATGGGACCTTGGTGATCCCGGCTCTGGCAGCAACAATACTTCAAATAATTTTATTGTACAACATGATTATCCTGGAACGGGAATATACACCGTAACTCTGATCCTTCATCATACCTGCAAGACTGATACAATTTACAGACCAATTCACATTGTTCCGGGATTTGATATTGATATAACTTCCTCCGGATCTGCAGGCTGCTCTGGTCAGAGTAATGCCATCCTTACCGTAAATCAAATGAATGGAACGGCACCTTTCCTATATTCATGGTCCCAGGGATCAACAGAAAATCCTCTTAATCATGTTCCCGTAGGAAGTCATTCTGTAGTTGTTACTGATGATAACGGCTGTAAAAAAGAAGGGGAAAAAACAATTGTATCGGATGAAGAATATTCCTTGTTTGCAGAAAACACTTTTACTCCCAACGCAGACAATGTAAATGATGTTTTCCTCCCTGTTGGAAATTGTATTGAAACATATGAACTATTTATTTTTGACAGATGGGGAAATAAAATATTTAAGTCCAATAGTTCATCCAAAGGATGGGATGGAAAAAGAGACAATACTCTTTCACAGCAAGATACTTACGTATGGCGACTTGTTACACATGACTCGTTCGGAAACGAACATAAATACTTCGGCCACGTTAACCTGCTCAGGTAGCACACCCTTTTTTGGCCTTTTCTTTAATAAGCGATCAGAAATGAAAATTATTTGTCAAAAAACACATATAATTCACTGTTATTTGGTCATCTGACATGAAAACTAAGGTATAAAAATTATTGCCCCTAGGATGCATTTCTGATAGGTTTGTTATATACAAACATTCCTAAATGAACCGAAGAATATACTCCTTTTTCCTTTTTTTATTTTCTCATTTTCTAATTCACTCCCAGGGCCAGTTCAACAACTGGTATTTTGGGACTGCAGGGTTAAATTTTTTCGGCGCTAATCCAACACTGCTTACAAACAGTGCTATGGCTGCTTCGGAGGGAAGCGCAAGCATTTCGGATAAAGCTGGCAATCTTTTATTCTATACAGATGGAATATACGTGTGGGATAAAACCCATCAAAAAATGCCTAATGGCAACGGACTTTATGGTAGTGGATCAACTACACAAAGCGCCGTAATTGTTCCAATGCCGGGAACTACGGAGCAATATTATATTTTCACCGCTGATGAAGAAGGAAAAACTAATGGGCTTTGTTATTCAATTGTAGACATGAAACTTAATAGCGGGCTTGGTGACATATACGTTAAAAATATACCGCTTCATACTCCTACTACAGAAAAAATAACAGCTGCCAAACACAGAAATGGGTGCGATATCTGGATCATTTCCCATAAATGGGAATCGGATAATTTTTATGCTTACCTGGTAAGTAGTGCAGGAGTTAGCAGTCCGGTAATATCAGCAACCGGACGTTTTCATGGTGCTTCAAGTGACGTTAAAAGCCCTATAGGGTATATGAAAATTTCACCACAGGGTAATAAACTTGCGGTTGGTGAAGTTGTAGATTTTTTCAGCACTTCTTCCATAGAGCTTTTTGATTTTAATAATTCGACCGGGACGGTAACTAATCCTATGGCATTAACAACAACATTCTGGCAGACCTACGGATGCGAATTTTCTCCGAATGGGAACTTACTTTACGGCAGCAGCCTAGGTAGAGTTTATCAATTCGATATTTCATCTGGCTCACTTGCCACTATTAATGCCTCAAGAATAAATGTTGGGCAAACAGGCAATAGTGTTGGTGCCTTACAAATTGCACCTAATGGAAAAATATATCAGTCAAGATCCAGCGGGTTTTTAAATGTTATTAATAGTCCAAATGTGGTTGGTACCGGATGTAATTTTGTAGGCAACGCTGTTTCATTATCAAATAAAATGGCAATTATGGGATTACCTTCATTTATAAATTCATGGGTAAATGCATCGCCTGGTGATATTACAGTTAAAGATTCCTGTGAAGGAAGCTTAACAGCTTTTGGCCTTACAGATACTGTGGGCGTTATTGGAGCTGAGTGGAATTTTGGTGAACCCACTTCAGGCGCTAATAATATCTCCAATGAGATTTTTTCAAATCATACATTTCTTGGTACCGGTACTTATACAATTACACTTATTTTAAATCACACATGTAAAATAGATACCGTAACAAAGACAGTTACCATTCACCCTAAACCAGATGCAATTATATCTTCTGTTGGAACTGCAGAATGCACAGGCATAAGCAATGTAACATTATCTGTTGACGCTACTGGAGGAACTATCCCCTACTTTTATTCCTGGTCAAATGGCTCATCCATGAACGAATTAAATCATGCATCAATCGGATTACATTCAGCTACAATAACAGATGCAAAGGAATGTAAGACAACAGTAATGTACACAGTTGCTTCTGATGAAAATTATCTTTTATTTACGCCAAACACTTTTACTCCTAACAATGACGGACTTAACGATATTTTTTTACCACAAATTACTTGTGCAGAAAAATATGAACTGATCATTTTCGACAGGTGGGGCAACAATGTTTTTAAATCTACAGATCCACTCAAAGGCTGGACAGGTACAATAAGTTCATCTACGTCTATTTCAGAAATAGACACTTATGCCTGGAAAATCCGAACAACCGATTTTTTTGGTGAAGAACATTATTACAAAGGTCATGTAAACGCACTACGGTAATGACTTACTTCTTCGAATAGAAATCAGAAAGATTAGTAGTTATCGAAAAATGATTTGATGCTCCTGCAAGATGATAGGATGCCCTTCCATAGCTCAGGTTAAATTTCGAGATCTTAAATCCTAGACCAAAAGAAAAACCTACAAGACCCGTACGCGAATCTACCTTTAACTCTTGCCTGCGTAAATAATTATAACCAAAACGAATATTAAAATTTTTTGTCAATAAAAATTCAGATCCGAGAACAATGTGCCTGGCAAATTTATCTCCCCATATTTTTGCCCTGTTGGGTTTGATCTCTGCCTGTGTCAAGGGATCTGTTGTTAATGTTGGGTTTGCCGGATCCTCGTATGTTAAATCCCATTTTTCAAGATGAGTTCCTATAATAGAAAATCGAAAAGGAGCTTTAGCCAGTTTTTTTGATAGACCCAACTGAATTTCAAAAGGAAGTGATTCTTTATTACCCGGCCTGTAGGACTTCCATTGAATCCCCATGTTTTTAATAACTGCTGCTGCTGTGAACCTTTTCTTTTTATTGTGATAAGTACCTGCAATATCAATGGCCGATCCTACAGAAGAATAATTCTCCAACACAGAATAAATTGTTTTCAGCGTACCGCCGATAGCAAACGATGAATCGAGCGCCCTTGCATAGGCTAGGTTTAAGGAGTAGTCTGCCGCCTCGAACTGACCGGTAATTTGTCCCGTTTCATCCGCAGCAGTAAACTTTCCATAATTAAGGAATTGTACTCCTGTACTAAAGGTTCCAATATTTTTAAAATGGCGGGCATAAGCCGAATAACCATAATTCACATCTGTAAAATAATTAATATAGTTAAATGCAAGTTTATTGCTCATTGAACTATCCAATAAAGATGGGTTTTGTAGTGAGAGGTTTATATCATCGTCTTTTGTACTTATCGTATTACCGCCAAGCGACGCAGTACGCGCAGAAAACGGAAGGTTAAGAAACTCGTAGGCATGTCTGCCGCCGGTTTGTGAAAAACTTAGAGTAAGCGAAGAAAATATAAAAAAAACAATTAGGGTATTTCGCATCATAAAACTAATCAAAGCCTTAACGCAGCTTTTTAAAAAATATTATGATCAAAGATAAACAATCGATGAAAAGAACAATTAAAGTTCAATTATTTGTAATTGCCGCACCGGACTTATTGAGGTGTTAAAACCAATGATAGCGATCCCCGGGCATTTTGATCAATGGTTTTCTTCTGCCGCTTTTATCAAATGATGCCTTAATACGATACCGAACACCAAGCGAATAATTTACATCCATAATACTTATAGGTACATTATCACTCCTTTTGTTTACCCTGTATTTAAACTCTCCATACAACTCGATTTTTTTTATAGCTCTTTGCATCCCACACCCAATGCTTAATGAAGGCCATGTGGTGGAATAATAACTTTCCGGGCTGCCATACTGCCTGAACTCATATTCATGACCCAGGCCTGTATAAATACCTGTCCATTTTCGCGCCGCAATGCCTGCGATAGTATAAAACTCACTTTTGTTATCCTTGAGGGGAGTTCTAAAAATAGAATGTTAAAAACAATCTAATAAAATCGTATCT
>CAZQIC010000172.1:0-7288 GCA_964593555.1 uncultured Bacteroidia bacterium
TTTTTAGGGAGATTCCTTTTTCATTTATAGATATACACTCAGGGGAATTGTTTTTTTCTAATTCATCAATTTTTATTTTCCCAATAAAACTTCCCAATACTTCGCCATCGCTTACCCAATCGCTGGTGTTTTCCACTGAAGCGGTAAAAATTATTTCGTTTTGATCTTCTGAAATACATGCCCCCGAGAAGCCTGCCCGTATGTTATTGATTTTTTGTAATACAAATGTGTACACCTGTGGAGTAGGAGGGGTTTTGCCTTTTGTTAGATAGGTTTTGAATTTATCCAGGTTGTATTTAAGGATTAAATTTTTTCCCCTATTGAAAAGAAAAAGATCATTGTTTTTTGATGCCGCTGCTTCGATGTTCAGGTCTCCATCTTTTAAATGAGCAGACTGTTTTAGCATTTTATAAAAAGTCGTCAACGAAAATGTTTTAACCTCTTTCGTTTCGGTAGAAACAACCAGGGCAATATCCCTGATGGGGGATAATGATCCGGAACCTAACATAAGCAATGCTGGTTTGTTGTTCCAATCAATTGCTGTTGTTGCTTCGAAGTCGGGTTTAGATTTTTTAGGAATAATGCCTTGTTCCAGCTTCTTAAAAGGAAATACCTCGATCCGGTCTGTTATTTTAAATGAAGAATCAAGCTGATAGATCCAGGGGGAATTATCGCCGATAATAAATATTTTATCGTTGATTATTTCAATGCCGGAGGCTGATGGGATATTGAGAGTATGACGTTTAATGTTCGTGATTTTCAATGATGTGCTTATTTAATAGTTTAATGTCAGTTCGAGCCTGTCGAGAACTTTTTATATGAAGGATGCGCATCTCGACTTCGCTCGATGTGACAGTCCGGGAATGACGCTAGATGCGACATGCTTTATCAATTTTGTAGTGCCTGCTTCATTGGTTTCCAATAATATTTTTTCCAGCCGGTTTTTAACGTTTCATGTTTGTTTTCAGGAATATTACTTTGAGTGAAGGTAAGCTTTGTTCCTTTAGTAGTTTTCTCAAAAGCAAAAGTGCAGATAGAGAAATGGTCTTCCGGCCAACCCTCTTCAGTAAAATGCCAGGCCTGGACAATTTTTTTGTTTTCTTTTAATTCAATGTTATGTCCATAACAATAACCATCAAATATTTCGAATTTACCATTTACTTTATTTGACATTTTTACCTTGCTCCCTGTGAACGCTCCATGTTTCTTTGCATTCATTAATTGATCGTAAACGGTTTTTGGTGCTGCGTTAAAGGTGACGGTTTGTTTTATAGTATGGGTTTTCATTAGAGTGCTTATTAAATAAAGGTATTGGAATTTTCGGATTTGTTTTGATGAATAAAAACGGAGCTGATGGAAATAGAAATGGCTCTGTGTCCATCTGTGTAATCCGTGGTTAAATTTTTACCACAGATAGCACCGATTTTCACAGAAAAAATAGCATTTAAACTGATTCTTCTTTCTGTTTTAATTCTGGCAGATTTTCGCTTTCATTATTTTCTTCTTCTATAATCTCGGTGTTTTCCTCAGAAGGAGACACCAGTATAATTTCTTTTAAAATTTTAGAATCTTCAATAGTAAAGGTTGACTTTTCATCTCCCATGTCCACCCAAATTTTATGGATACGATCTTTTAAGATCTGTTCAATGATTTTATCTTCTAAGTCAATATCGAATTGTGTAATACCCAAGTGTAGTTTTTTATTGTAATCCGAAATTATTTCTGTTGTATCGGTCTCCAGTTCCGTAGTAATACCAATATCGTTGGTTAGCCCTACAGTAAAACCGGTACTGGTTTTTACATCATATGGACCAACAATTGTCAACGACAAAAATTTAAAATCAGCAAGCTCCAGCTTTTCGGCGTAAAGTTCGGCGTATTGGTTTTTGGCAATTAGAATTCCTCTGAATGCTTTCATTTTTTCTGACATGCCGCCTTCTGTTTCTGTTTGTGTAAGTAGTGTCATATAATACTATTTTACTGTTGTTAAACTGCTGTATATTGTTCTGATTGATCGCTTGATTATCAATCAAATTAATATTTTTTTCTCACATAGATAACATAAAGTAAAACATAAATAAAATTGATTTAAATTACTGATTTTCAATTAATTGTATTTTATTTGTGAAATCTTTACAAAATATCAGCAATCAACTTATGTGGAAGTCCAAATATCTTAGTTTATTAGAGTATTAATTTTTGATAGTAAATCTATGTTGTATTCCTTTCTCAAGTTTTTAGTCGGTATTGCGGTAAGAGTTTTTTTTCGTTCAGTGGAATGGAAAAACGAAGAAAAAATACCCAAAGGGAAGGTGCCATTACTTTTTGTTGCAAACCACCCCGGCACTTTTATGGATCCCATTGTTATCGCATCTCATATTAAACAGGAAGTTTTTTTTCTGGCAAAAGCCGAAGTATTTCGTTCGAAATTCGCTGCATGGATATTGCCGAAGTTTAACGTGATACCCGTTTATCGTAAGCAGGATGACGCGACCTTAATGCACAAGAATGATGAAACGTTCGTGAGGTGTTACGATCATCTTTCAAAAAGAGGCTGTATACTTATTTTTCCGGAAGGCATTAGTTTAGTAGAAAGAAAATTAAGAAAGATTAAAACAGGAGCGGCACGCATAACATTGGGTGCTGAAGCAAATAACGATTTTAAACTGGGAGTAAAAATTGTTCCTATTGGTATTAATTATTCTCATACCATACAGTTTCAAAGTAATTTATTTATGAATGTTGGTGAGCCGATAGAAGTGGGTTCATATGAAAATGCGTATAAGCAGGATCAGTTTGCTGCAGCGGAAGACCTTACCGATAAAATACGGGAACGCCTGGAAGAGTTGATCATAGCTGTAAAAGATGATGAGATAGAAAGACTGGTAAAACAAATTGAAATAATTTACAAAGCAAAAATTTTGGAGGAAAGGGGCGTATCAGTAAGAGACGCGGCGCAGGATTATGATGTAACAAAAAGAATTGCAGATGCAGTAAAACATTTTTCTGATACCGACCCGCAAAGGGTAACAACTATTAAATCCGAAGTGGAAAATTATATGTCTACCCTGGAAAGATTAAGAATAAGCGACAAATGGCTGGACAGTATATCCAAAGGCGGATCTATTCTTGCAGGCTCACTCAGTACTTTTTTGTATTTAATACTTGGTTTCCCATTGTACTTATTTGGGTTATTAACCAATTACCTTCCGTATAAAATCCCGTATTTCTTTGCACGTAAAATGACTGACAGGCCGGAGTTTTATGCGGCCATCATTATGGCTATCGGGATATTTACATTTATTATTTTTTATTCATTGCAAATATATTTTGTTCAGCACCTGTTTCATAATGCATTACTCACACTTGGTTGTTTTATATTACTTCCCATCAGCGGATTTTTTGCATATAAATACTGGAAGCGGTTTGTGAATGTGAAAGGTAAAATAGTTGTGGTTACGCTTTTTATGAAACGTTCGGCAATTATATCTTCATTGGTAAATCAGCGTGATAATATTCTTAAAGAATTGCAGAAAGGGAGAACGGATTACAATAAGATTTATCCGCCAAATATTATTCAATAATTATTTTTGCTGTTCTTCTTCACAATTATTGTATATATATTTTCTTTACACGCGTGGGGACGGATGATCCGTTTTCATAGATTATGATAGAGCAATTACTGTCAATACCACCCCGTGCCTGAATATTACCAGTTTTAGTTGAAGTCCAGACGTTCCAGCCTGATATATTCGTAACAACCCAACCATCCTCATATCCTCCATAGTAATAAAATGGACCATTATTAGGAGTCATTACGATTAAAGAAGCGCCAGTAGGTAAAAAAGCTGAAATCGAAACCTGTCCATGATATATACTATCTGTTTTATTCAAAAGGTTGGATCCATAATTTCCGGAATTAGAATAAGTGATAAAATTTGTAAAAGAATAGTTAGTACTGTCTATAAATTGGATAATATACTTTTCAAAATCAGGAATGGTATCAGTTATTCCCAATATACTCCACCGGGTTTTTATATTTTGTCGGATCAAATCTAATTTCAGATAATTTGCATCGTTGATCAATGCGGAGCCTAAAGTACTGTCAGATAATATCCCGTCCGGACGAAGGTCGTAGGATATGGAAGCTAACAGGCTAGACAACTCTCCTTCAGTTCTGTTTCCCTGAAGAATTATGGACATAGCTAGCAATATAGCATTGTCGTCACTATTGTGCGTAATGTCTAACAGTTCTGATTCGAGAATAGTTGGTTTAGTAATATTGAAAATTTTCAATACTTCCTTCTCAGCTTGTTTTTTAGCATTATAGAATGAATCTCCTTGCGAGATCAGGTATTCAATTCTCGGTTTTTCAAGGTGAGATAATAAATTTACATTAATCGTACTTTTATTTTTAATATCTGAGATACAGTTTAATGTTATCTGTGAAGCAGATTGTTCGCCTGTTATCTCGTTAAAATAAAAGCCATCTGTCCTAAGAGCGATGTATGATCGCTGAGCCAACGCTAAAGGGCCCTTTTTGAACAACTCCTATTATTTTATTAGTTGAAGGTGTATGAACATCTACATTTTCGATAATACCCGCATCTTTTTTACATGAGCTAATACCAAATAGTATAAGAGAAAAAAATATGTAACAAGCTCCGATTTTTTTATATTCCAAAGTATATGAGAATTATTTTCGGGTAAATATAATTCTGTGTTTATCAAATATATTAGCTCATTCGTTGACAGCCGATTTTTAATAGCCATGTCGGTAGTAATGTCGGCTTTGTTTGGAATACTCCAATGTGTTATAAGCTATTTTTAAGTGTAAGAATATTAATAGTCGATTCTAATTGGTTCAACGTTACCTTCCTGGAATATTTTTTAACTTCAAAATGATCATTCAATTTTTCAAGAAAAGGTTTTGCCAAAGCCCGATTGGGTTCGCTCAATAAAATTACTCTATCAGTACTACATAGGTTTTTTAAAGCCATTATTATGGGTTCGAATGATTTGCTTTCATAAGCAATATCAGATGCCAATATAATATCAGCATCAATTGATGTATCTGCCTTTCTCCAGTCTAATAATTTAAATTCCGCAGTAGAAGAATTATTTAACTCCCAGTTTTTTTTAGCAAAATCAAGTGGGGCCTGCATATAATCTGTAAATGTAACCTGCGCTCCAAGTTTACCAGCGGTAATTCCCGGTAATCCTAATCCGCAGCCAATCTCCAGTATTTTTGTTCCAGTTTTAATAATATTGTTCTCTACTATATGCTCTGCTAATGCAATGGCTGATGGCCATAAGTCGGCCCAATAAGGAATGCGCTCATCTTTTACATCATCAATGTTGGCGTCTTCACTAAGTAATTGGTTAAACAATTCATCAACGTTATTGATGCAAAACAATTTAACATCAATATTTTTTATTGTGATGTTCCTTAATTCGGTTTTGTATAGATCCTTGTTCACCAAATCAATTGTTTAGTTTCAATAAAATGTCAATGAGAAAAATCAGGTTTGGATAACTCCTACATTATATTGTTTTGTTATCGGGGCATGGTTTGCCATTTCAATTCCCATCGATATCCATTTGCGTGTATCCATAGGATCTATGATAGCATCCAGCCAAAGTCTTGATGCGGCGTAGTAAGGGGAGGTTTGTGAATCGTACCTGTCTTTTATTTTATTGAATAACTCAGTTTCTTTTTCAGGTGTTATTGTTTCACCTTTCGCTTTTAGAGAAGACACTTCAATCTGCACCAATACTTTTGCTGCCTGTGAACCTCCCATTACTGCGACTTGCGCAGTTGGCCAGCCCACTATTAAACGCGGATCATATGCTTTGCCGCACATAGCGTAATTACCTGCGCCATATGAATTGCCCATGATCACTGTAAATTTTGGAACAACAGAATTGCTCATCGCATTAACTAATTTAGCACCGTCTTTAATTATTCCTCCTTGCTCTGATCTTGAGCCCACCATAAATCCGGTTACATCCTGTAAAAATACTAGTGGAATCTTTTTCTGATTACAGTTCATAATAAAACGAGCAGTCTTATCAGCTGAGTCAGAATAGATAACACCACCGAACTGCATTTCACCTTTTTTGCTTTTTACCACCATGCGCTGGTTAGCAACTATTCCAACTGCCCAACCATCCACTCGCGCTAACCCGCATACAATTGTTTTGCCATATTCTTCTTTGTATTCTTCGAATGACGAATCATCAACCAGCCTTGCGATCACTTCTTTAACTTCATAAGGTTTATCACGTGTGTCGGGAATTATTCCAACTATTTCCTGTTGATTTTTTATCGGAAGTTTTGCTTCTTTTCTGTCAAAACCTGCCTTATCGAAATGTCCCACTTTATCAAAAATATTCCTGATCCTGTCCAGGCAGTCTTTATCATCTTTGCATTTATAATCTGTAACACCTGAAATTTCACAATGTGTAGTTGCTCCTCCCAATGTTTCGTTATCAATGGTTTCGCCAATGGCAGCTTTTACTAAATACGATCCCGCTAAAAATATACTTCCTGTTTTATCCACGATCATTGCTTCATCACTCATAATAGGAAGATAAGCCCCTCCTGCAACACAGCTTCCCATAATAGCGGCTATTTGTAATATTCCGCTGCTCGACATGATGGCGTTGTTCCTGAAAATTCTTCCGAAATGTTCTTTGTCGGGAAATATTTCATCCTGCAATGGTAAGTAAACTCCGGCGCTATCAACAAGATAAATAATTGGCAACCTGTTTTCCATTGCTATTTCCTGCGCGCGTAAATTCTTTTTTCCTGTAATCGGGAACCATGCTCCTGCTTTTACTGTTGCATCATTCGCAACAACAATACATTGCCTTCCTTTTACATAACCTATCATTACCACAACACCGCCACTTGGGCAGCCACCATGTTCTTTATACATTCCATCACCGGCGAAAGCTCCGATTTCTACTCTTGCACTATCTTTATCCAATAAATATTCAACCCTTTCCCTCGCGGTAAGTTTTCCTTGTTCATGCTGTTTTTCAATTCTTTTTTTTCCGCCGCCTAAATAAACTTCTTCCAGTTTTTTATTCATTTGTGAAACCAGAAGTTTCATTTTATCCTCGTTGCGGTTAAAATCAATGTTCATAGGGCGTTATTTTGGTGCTGTTCAAATTTACTAATTAAACCGCATTTAGACAGTAGGAGGTTTTGTAAAAGCCGAACTATCTGTGTTAAGGGAGGTTCTATTAATTGATTTTAACAAATGTAACCGTATTTTTTTTT
>CAZQIC010000173.1:0-7266 GCA_964593555.1 uncultured Bacteroidia bacterium
ATTATCAATTAGTTATATCGTTATTTATTAACAATTTGATTTTTAGAACTCCCCTCAATTGCCCCGTTGAAAAATTGTTCAAAAACATCTTTTTGATAACGTGTTTTCGTTGGGTGCTGTTCCCATATTAATGGGTCGGAAGCAACCTTGAAAAGTTTTTCCAAATCGTTTGGAGATAAGGGTATGAGTTTAACAATATTGTCGAAAAGATTTGTTGGCTGTAGTTCGAATTGTGAAATTGTTAAATCCGCCATAATTTTTTAATCATTTTGTTTGTTGCAATAGTACTTTAATTTCGCGTACTAATACTTCGTGAAGTGTTCTGATCATATCAAGAGTGAGTTTTCTTTTTCTATTCAAAATTTCGCTTACTGCTTTTTGGTAATCTTTGTTTGTTTTAATTATTTTCCATTCTATGTTATCAAAATTTCAATGCGTTGACTTTATTGTATTGTGCGTGAGTGACAATAAACCTGGTACAAACAATTTCGTATTGATAATTGATCCGCATAATTAACCTATTGGAGTTTCCTTTTATATTAAAGATAACTCTGTTTTCTGGAAGAAAACTGATAAAACAGAGTTATAAAAAAATTCCCAATTTGGGAGCTTTTTTTGATAACTATTTAAATGATCGGTTTCAGTATTGCTACGGAGGGAATTTATTATTTCATTTTAGCTGATGCATTGATCATTTGTTCCAGAACTTTTAGATCAATATCATCCAGCTTGTTGATGTAAAGACAACCTGCGCCTGTTTTGTGCTTGCCTAGTTTTTTCAGTGCCGCAGCATGTCTTTGAATATCCATGCAAAGGTGCAGTGATAAATTTGCTTTGCGGGGAGAAAAACCAATTTTAAACCAATCTACTTCCCGCCCTGTGGCCGGACTTTTATACCTTAAGTTTCCAAAACCTATCATTGAACTGCCCCACATTTTAGGTTTTTCTTTTGTGGCCTTTTGCATGAGTTTGAGAATAAGAAAACTGTCTTTGCGCTGCACTTCATCTTTAACGGTATTAATAAAGTCCTCAACACTAGAATTGGTTTGCTTGGTTTTAATCTCTGCTAATTTGCCCATGGTAATATTTTTTTAGTATTGGTTATGTTGCTTTGTCCATGGTTTTAAGTTTATCGCCAAAGTCCTATTATAAACCCCATTAGAACAAAACTAATTGTAACATAGCCGCCATGAATTAACATATATTTTGTGGATTTCCGTTCAAATTGTCCAATAATAAAAATGGACAATGCTACCCATCCAAAACCTGCTAAGAGGCCTGCAATTGCTCCCCAACTTGGAGTTGTATTGGCATCATTTAAAAACATTGCAAGGTTAAAGGCCATAACGATTGAAAAAAGAAATGTTAAGCCAAAAATCCTGGACATATTACTTTTTTTTAAATCTTCATCTTTGAAGTTGTTTTCTTTCATCCATTGTTTTCCAAATAGTATCGGTGAATACCAAAGGCCACCAATTAAAAAATTTGAAAGTGCGGCTGTAATTACTGCTAACCAATTAAGTGTTGAAATATCCATAATTATTAAATTTTAAATTAGGGACAAATTTAGCTTGCATTATACTCAACGTATTGTATAAAATTAACCTACTTGTCAAGAGGTAAAAAATTTGGAGCGGAGTCATTATATCCATTTTTAATAAATTGTGAAGGATTAAATCCGCAAAATTCCTGAAACTCTTTAATAAAATGTGATTGGTCCGCATACCCTGTTTCATAAACAATGTCAGTCCAAACAATATCTTTCTTTTGGTATATGTTTGCTAATAAGGTGTTGAATCGAAATATTCGATGAAGAACCTTTGGGGTGAGACCGCAATATTTTTTGAATTGGCTAATTAAGTGTTTATTGGTCTTAGAATATTCCTTCAACAAGTAGTTATGTTTTGAAAAGGGTTGACTTTGTAATTTTAAAACTACATCAACTATTTCCTGAGGAGGAGCTTTCTTCTCGTCAAGTACTTCTGATAACCATTTTTCAACAACCACAAATTTTTCGGTTATGTCATTCAAAAGAATGATGTTATCGCGCAGGCTTGTAATACTTTTCCCAAAGTAAGTTTCACTTTGTTTAACCGTGTCATTTAGTTTGTTTATTGGGATTTTAAAGAAGGGATATGCTCCTGTTGATTTAAATTGTATAACCAGCATTTCAGAGTGTTGATGAACGGAAATATTTAAATATTTTTGTTGCATACCCGAGACCCAGGTATTTTTAAATTGTCCATTTTGCTTCGAATTATTATTGAAGGTTCTTCTTTCGAATCCGTCAAGTTCAATAAGTAAAAATATATTTCCTGTCGGAACAACTCTTTCCACTTTATGCTCAGAAACAAGATCCTTATAATAGAAAATGCTTTCAATGTATTTGTGTAAGAATGATGGTATTTTATGAATCTCAAATGTCATTGTTGTTGGGTATGCATTGGCGTGGCAGGTGTTAAATGTGATTACATTGCAAATTAAAAATAAAAAAATGTTAGGAGCTGCGCCAAAAAAATATCTGCATTTAAAAAAAGGCGTGGCAAAGCTTCTCAGCGCACTATATTCCTTACGCTATTAGCGCCAATGTTATGCCTTCGTACTTTCATTCTCGATGTTCGCTTTAAGGTCAACAAGTCTCTGCTTTACGTTTGTCTGCAAGTTGTTTTTAATAAATTTTGTAAAAAGGTTAAATGGGAACCTAAGAGAAAACGAATATAAAAAAATTACCTCTGTCTTATCGTGTGAGATTTCTTTAAATGTCCAGGAACCTAAAAAGGATTTAAACATAAATGGGCCTTTGGTCATTTTTACTGCTGTTACTTTAGGTCTGTTGTATGTAACATATTCTGTTACCATGCCAATTCCATTTTTGGTAACACAATAGGCTTTAACTCCCTTGTCAGCCGCTTTTGCACCGTCAATTAAGTCGGCCTTTCTTAAAAAGGTGTCCCATTTTAAACGTTTATTGTAGTCTTGCGTAAAATCAAAAATCTTTTCAACCTTTTCATCAACCAAGATTGACTCTGTAAATTTAATCGCTTCCATTTATTCAGAGTTTTTTAATTGATGTCAATAAGTAGCGTTGAAACACCTTTAAAATTATTCGTGCCGGGATTTTTTAGTAAGAAATAAGCCGTTGGTCAATACTATGTATTGTGTTTAGTTGTAAGGTCTGTTAAGTGCCATCACTAATTATTTTTTAGATTTAACGGGTTTTGTCTTAGGCTTTAGTGCTGATTCGTATTTTTCAATCCATTCTTTTGCACTCATTTTTTTCATTAATTCACCAATGAGTTTATAGGGGATCTCATCCAATTTTTTAAAACGGACACAACTTTTTCCCATGTCTAATTTTTGCTTACTGTGCTTGGGATATTCGGTTACGAACCATTTCAATAATTTAGTATCCGAATAAATACCCATGTGGTAAAAATTAATAGAATCTTTTTGCGAAGCAATTCCTGCGAAAGGGAGCGGTTCGCTTGGCTTGCAATGGTAGCCAGCAGGATATAGTGTGTGCGGAATAACATAGCCCAATCCGCCATAACTAATGGCTGCTTCAAAACCTTTGGGTAGGTTTTTTACAATAACATCATGTAGTTTGTTAAAAGGTTCTGCCCTGTCCTCAGGAAGGCTGATTAGAATTTCTTTTACTGTTTTTCCGGTTGCTTTCATATAATATTAAATTTCGTATATCATTAAATAATGTCCGCCGCTGAGCAAGCCAAGTGTTACGCAACGTTTTCGTTTAATAAGTCTAAAAGTTTTTTGGGGTCTTGTCTGTTGTCCCAGAAAGCAGAGATAATTAATTTCGAATCAGTTAGTTTATAAAAAATGCTAAAGTGTCCCATTGCAGCAATTCTCGTATTAGGGTACTAGGTCTCTTTAAAAGATTTGGGATGCTTTAAAATAACATTTATTCTCTCGGCAGTAAGTTCGATTAATTTTTCAGCGTAGCTAGTAGAGCGATTGCGTTGTGTCCAGTATTTTAAAATGTACCTTCTCTGCTTAGCTGCAGTGTGGGTCCAAACTACAACTCTTTTAGCCATTGTAGGTCAGCTTTGTCCAAATGGGTCTGCGAAATTAACTTACCCTTTTTGATGTCTTTGTCGCTGAGTCGCAGCATAAGAGTTTGCTCGTCTGTAAGTTTAACCACCTCATTGTCTACGGAGCTTTTTTCAACGAGTTTGTACAGAGCCGTTAGGTAATCTTTATTGCTGATAGATAATAACTTGTCGATGATGCTATTTCGAAGTGTGTCTGTTGAATTCATAACTTAAATTTAATCATTTCTCACCGTCTTTCAAAATGTTGTGTAAGGGTTCGCACATTAGGAACGGCGGGCATTAATTGCGATTTTGTATCTGCCGTTGCAATGCATGTTAAGTAATAAAGTGCCTGAGCCAAATAAAATGTCACCCTGAGCCTGCCGAAGGACTGCCTTAAAAATTGTTGGGCGAAACTACTTCAGCCCGTTGTGCCCAATGCGCTCTTAGCTACAGTGCAACTTTTTCGTATATTTATGTCTATGAAAGCAATGGTAATAACTCCTAAAAGTAAGAGTGAATATAAATTCTTAATAGGTTTATTAAAGAAACTCAATATTGTGTCTGCGGATGTTGAAGAATCCGATTTGGAAGACTTAGGCCTCTCAAAAATGTTAAAAGAGGTTGATAAAAATAAAAAAGTTAGCCGTGAAAGTGTTATGGCTAAGCTAAAGTCATAATGCAAGTCGAGTTTTTAAATAAATTTTCAAAGGAAGTTGATCGTTAACAATAATTGAAATAATTGAAGTCTGTTGGTTCATGTGTCTTTGGACAGCTTACCCCTAACGGTCGGGGGGCGGTCGTGGCGGAATCGGAGCCAATAAAGTTAGTTGGAAGAATACACTTTCCCAAAAAAGAAAATAGCCATGTCGCTAACCCCTTGTTATAGGCAGACGAGCTGTTTCTACGAGGTAAATTTTGTTGTATTGCAAACAGTTTTTCAAAGTTATAATTCTGTTTTAATCTTTTTTAAGTATTGGAACTAATTTCAACAATAATCCATTTATTGAATTAAGATCCCATATCCATCTGGTATTAATATAATGAGTAGAAATAACTCCCATTTTATTATTATCAATGTCAAATATTGGGACCGATTTAACTGCACGAAAACCCGAAGCCTTTATTATTTTCATGTCAGGAATAAAAGTAACATCTACCGAAACATCACTCACCACTATTGTATTACCTATACCAATTGCTCTACCACATGAGGATGAATCAAATGGTTTGGCTTCTTTAAAGTGCTCTAAAAATTCGTCAGCAAATCCCTTCTGAGCAATAATATGCAACACTTGTCGCTTGTCGTCAAACACTTGAATGTTTCCTTTATCAGCGTTCTCTATATGGATGGCTTCATTGAGTAATGCCGTAATATCCTGGTGTAATTCAATAGGAATTTTTATGAAGTTGTCAATTACTTTCGTCATAGTGGTTTTACTGATTCTGACTAACATCAAAATACATTTTAGCTTTCAATTGTTTATACTTTTTATTTGGTTTAGTTCTAGAAGGCAATGTTGGATTGGCAATCAGGTTGCCTATAACTGGTTATAACCGCCAGGGCGGGCGGTCAAGCGCGCAACTAAGATATTAAAAACTAGCGTTTATCCCAGATTTCTTAAGGGAATTGGCGCATGTTTCCTTAAATTCCAACTAGCATTTATCCCCTAAAAGGAATAATACAATTCTAAAAAAATTAATTACATTTATTATACAAATGGATACACTCACAAGTAATACCACAGAGGATGCTCTTTTGCAAAATGGCAAAATGCTGCCGCTTATGGAAGAGTTTTATACTATACAAGGCGAAGGTTATAATACCGGTAAGCCTGCTTATTTTGTCCGCATTGGCGGCTGTGATGTAGGCTGCCATTGGTGTGATGTGAAAGAAAGCTGGAACGCAGAGTCGCATCCGGTAACTGATGTTGATACAATGGTAAAAAATGCAGCGGGATATCCTGCTAAAGCAGTCGTAGTAACAGGCGGGGAACCTACACTCTATAATCTTTCCTATTTAACACAGGAATTAAAAAGGCAGGGCATGGAAACATTTATAGAAACTTCCGGCGCGTACGAATTAACAGGGCAGTGGGATTGGATATGTCTTTCACCCAAAAAAAATGCAGAGCCAAGACAGGGCATTTGTAAAATTGCAGATGAATTAAAAATTATTGTACATAATAAGGATGATTTTAAATGGGCTGAAAAAAATGCTTCGAAAGTAAGCGCAATGTGCCGCCTATTCTTGCAGCCCGAATGGAGCAAGCGTGATGAAGTTATGCCGTTGATCGTGGATTATGTAATGAATAATCCTAAGTGGATGGTATCGCTCCAAACCCATAAATACATGCGGATTCCATGATGTTCTCGACAAGCTCGAACTGACGTGGGTCACATTGAGCCTGTCGAAATGGTGCGATGGGGCATTTCCTAAAACAAAAAGGTTTTAAAAGCAAGATAATAGATGATAGTTTGGATTAATTGTTGATAAAGTAGATTTATGAGAACGGTTATTTGTTATTTGTTATTTGTTATTTGTTGTTTTTCTATTTCTTTTGCTCAGCCTCCCGGTAAATACTCTACCGAAAACAGCAAGGCCATAAAACTTTTTGAAAGCGCCATGAAAGATTACCAGGCGCATAAAAACGAAGATGCCTTGGAAGGCTTGAACAAAGCGCTTTCGAAGGATCCTAATTTTGTTGAAGCTTATCTTTTGCTCGCCAATATTTATGTTGAAGCAAAACAATTAGAAAAGGCCGCTGAGCAATACGAAAAAAGTTTTTTAGTAAAACCTGATTTTTTTCCGAACTCCTATTATACTGTCGCGAATATTTATTTTAATCTTGGTAAATACATTAAAGCAAAAAAACATTACGAAAAATTTTTAACGTATCCTTCCGGCGCAGATGAATTCAGGTATGTTTCTCAAAAAAATATATTGAACTGTGATTTCGCCGCAGAGGCCATGAAACATCCTGTGCCTTTTTCTCCTGTTAATATGGGTGAAAATATAAATTCAACCGACCATGAATACTTTCCTTCTATCACCACCGATGGAAATACATTGTTGTTTACCCGTAACTTAAAAGATGCAGGGGCTATGGCCGGTTACCAGGAAGATTTTTATATTGGAAAACAATCCGGGGCAAACGAATGGGAGATAGCTTCCAGCATGGGGCCGCCAATTAATACTGCTGATAATGAAGGTGCG
>CAZQIC010000174.1:0-7140 GCA_964593555.1 uncultured Bacteroidia bacterium
GATTAGAATACTATATTATCTGCTTTTCATTATACTCCAGAAAGCAATACGCTTGTAAATTGTCTTGAATCTGCCCCCCCGGCAATCACATTAATTATATGATTTTTTATAGAGCTTTTGGTATAGTTATCTTATTAATAGAATGTCAAACTTTTTGTGCGCAAAACAACAGAAACAACATTTGGATGTTTGGAAATTATACCGGTGTGGATTTTAATAGTGGCGTTTTTCCTCCTCCATCAATAACCAATGCACAAACCGGTACATCTTATAATATTGAAGGATCAGCCGCTATTTGTAATTCTGTTGGTCAACTATTGTTTTATTCGAATGGAGCGTACATATATGATAAAAACAATAACCCTATGTCACGCGCCGGTTATGGCTATACGTTGAACTGGGATAGCATATTATCAGGAGACCCAAGCTCTTGCCAGGGCGTTTTAATAAGTCGTTTTGCCTGTGATACAAATAAGTATTATGTTTTTACAACCGATGGACAATCGGCTAACTCAATTGGTTTCGTGGGACCGAAAGGAAAATGGGACGGATTGCATTATACTGTTGTGAATATGAATTTGAATGGAGGCTTAGGAGATATTGATGTCACTTATTTGAGTAGTTCGCCAGGATATATCGCAGGCGCAAATAAAATCGCATTAATAGATAGCACAAATGAAAAAATCACAGCCGTTCCACATGCGAACGGAGTAGATTATTGGGTGGTAGCACAACGCAGAAACAAATCTCTTATCTCATTTCTTGTAGATTGTAATGGCATTCACACTACACCTGTAATATCGTCAGACCCCTCCTTAGCAGGTTTTGCTGGAGTTGGTGGGCTCAGAGGTTCTTACGATGGAAAATGTTTATTAATATGCAGCAGTGGCGGCGTTTCCCAAATGGCCGATTTCAATAACTCAACAGGATCTATCAATAATTTTGTTACACTTATTAATGGAAACACTTACTCTGCCTGCTTTTCGCCAAATGATAGAATTATTTATTTTTCAGATGCAGCAGGGAATATTATTCGCTTTGATAGGTTTGCAATAAATATTGCTGGCAGTGTAATCACTCAAAATGTTTTAACTGTTGGTGAACTATATAACGGGCCTGATGGCAGAATGTACTTTCCGGCAGGAAATATTTCGGGTAAAACAACTTTATCGGTTTACAATTCCCCGAATAATTTTGCTAATCCAGGTTTTGTGGCCGATTGCGTTCATTTATCATCAACCGCCTTTTTTGGCTTACAAAATATATTTTATCCAGGTCCACCAAAAATTTCCTTAATTGATACAAACATTTGCAAAGGAGACTCTGTTACCTTTGGAATACCTCCCATACATTGTGCAACATATCAATGGACACCAGCACTAGGGTTAAGCAACGCTTCTGTTTCTAATCCAACCGCATTTCCAACCAAAACAACTACCTACTATTTAACTGCTGATGTTTCCTGTTACTCTGTTATTAATTCTATCACCATAACAGTTCACTCGCCAACACTAACTATAAGCGGCGATAGTTCAATATGCCCGGGACAAACTACTACACTAACTGCATCCGGTGCATCATCCTACCAATGGTCACCCGGCACAGGATTAAGTTCAACAACAGGAACGAGTGTAATTATAAATACATCGAATCCCATTTCATATACGTTAACCGGTTCCGATGTTTTTGGCTGTCACAGTATCGATTCTGTCAGGATTAATATTGATGTTAAGCCAACAGCAAACGCCGATTTTGACGATAGTATTTGTGAAGGACAATCGGCACCATTAATTGCATCGGGCGGCATTACTTATTTATGGAGTACAAGTGAAACCAATTCGGCCATTATTGTAAATCCGTTTTCTATTGCGACATATACGTTAATCGCGTATAATGTATCCTGTTCCGATACAGACAAAGTAACAATTTTTGTTCATCAGCCACCTTCAGTTAATACAGGAAGCAATACAATTATTATAGCCGGAAACTCTGTAAAATTATCTGCAAGTGGTAATGGAACATATCTGTGGTACCCTTCAGCCAGATTGAGTTGCAGCACCTGTGCAAATCCGATCGCAACACCTGCAGAAACAACCATATATTACTTGCTGCTTACTGATTCATTTGGCTGTATCAACTTAGACTCGGTTATTATTACTGTTGAAAATCCATGCAAAGGTTTTTATATACCCAATGCCTTTTCTCCAAACAATGATGGACAAAATGATCTATTTTATATTCAGGCAGACTGTTTCAATAAAATAAATTTGATAATTTATAACAAATGGGGAGAAAGAATCTTTGAGATCAAAGACGCTGCAGACGGATGGAACGGAACTTATAAAGGAGAAGTATTGGACACCGATGTATTCTACTATGTTTTTAAAGGAACTATGGTAAGCAGAGAAGAAGTATTCAAGAAAGGAAGCATTTCACTATTGAAATAATTTTAATCGAACGAAATAAATTTCGACCGCCCTTTTCCACATTTGGAGTGTGCCCAGAAACCAACATCATAAGTAGCTTCGATCACCAGCAAAGCCGATAACGGTTTGGTACTTTTATACGACTTATAATCGGTATCGTAATAGTCATCGTTCATGGGAAAAGAAACCAATTGGTTTTTACCGCCTTTATCGTTCACCAAGTCGTTAAGTCCATAAGCCATTCTTGCTCCCAATAAAATTGAAAAATTATTTCCGCCCATAAAATTAGCACCGAAACCAAATACAACAGCGTAATATTTTTTATTATAATAATCCAATACATTTACCTCCGGCAGATCGGAGCTGGGAAGCTGAATAGTTTGGCTCGCTGCTTTTACCATTGAATACTGCGGACCTACCTCAATATAACCTCCGCCATCGGTGTGACTGCGGTACAAGAAAGAAATATCAAGCGTGCTGAACTGAATTTCCTTTTTGTAAGTAAGACTATCAGAAGCTTTTATGCTGAACTTTTGCTTACAGGTGGATTTCATAACATCCGTAAGTATCTGATGGTATTCATTAAAATTAAAACCAAGCCTGCCACCCAGCATATTTCCGTATGATAAAAGATTACCTACCTTTTTATCATTCCAAACGTTGTTATTAACGATAAACGTTGGGCCGAAGCCTGCTTTCATGCCAACATCCACCCAGGAGCCTTGAGCAATAATATTCGTACCGATAAATACGGAGATAATAAAAAAGAAAAACGATTTTTGCATGTTAATGAATGACAGATTAAAAATATAAAAAATAACAAACCGCCCTATTAATAATCTATTAACAATTATTTCTTCCTTTTTTTCTTCGGTTTGTCTTCAGTCTTGTCTGCTTTGTTATAATCCAGCACCCCTCCCCAAAACATCATTTGCTGTAAAACAAACCCCTGCCTCTTTCTTAAGTATCCGGTTGGCTGGGCAGGCGACCATTTTCTCGGATTGGGTAAAACAGCTGCAATCAGCGCTGCGTCCTGTTTAGAAAGAGATAGAGCACTTTTCTTAAAATATTTTTCAGATGCTGCTTCAGCACCATAAATACCATCACCCATTTCTATAATATTTAAATACACTTCCATGATCCTCTCCTTACTCCACACCAATTCAATAAGTGCAGTAAAGTATACTTCAAAGCCTTTACGTATCCAGCTTCTTCCCGGCCATAAAAAAAGATTTTTCGCCGTTTGCTGACTAATTGTACTTGCACCACGTTTGCGTTTACTTTTCTCATTATGCTCCATAGCTTTATCAATGGCTTCAAAATCAAAACCATTGTGCTTTAAAAAATTCTGATCTTCGGAACACACTACAGCTAACTGTAAATTAGGAGAAATATTTTCAAATGACACCCAGTCTTTTTTCAATTTCATATCCTTGCCATCCATTTTTTGTTCCACACATCTGATCACCATAAGTGGGGTTATTGGAACAGGAACAAAACGAAAAAAAATAACAGACAAAATACTTATTCCTAAAAACCAGAGCGCGGTTTTCCAGAGACACCGCCAAAGCCAGCTAAGGAATTTTTTCATAAAGGAAGTGGATGCCTACAGTTATATCTTTTGAGAAACTTATATATCTTATCTTTTTTTCGATAACGCTTGTACTCATTCGACAGTTGTATGTCGTCTCGAATCAGGTATTTTAAATTTGATTTACTCGCTCTGATAACATCTCCGTATTGAGTGATGAAATAAGTTGGTAGTCTTGTTTGTTGAACAGCTGAAGTAAATACTCCAGATTCATTCACTACCGTAGGTTTACTATTCGAATAAACCGGCTTGGCAAAAAACGAAATATTCCCAGTTATAGGAATCATTATAAAGTAATCCTGATTAAATCCGTAGGGAATATTTATGTACGCTTTTAATCCATTACAATACCCCCATATATGCTTAATCCTTTTTTGAGTAGTGGAGTCATAACAACTTATCTTCCTGTTATCAAGTACTTCAAACTTTGAAACAATTGAAGGAGAGTTATTCTTATACTCATCAAATGACTGGTAAATACCGGCTTTCACTGGTCTTCTAAAATCACATGAATCCGATTTTTGGCTTTTTACCTGAAATGCAAACAATAAAAAAACTAAAGAAAGAAATAAAAATATTTTATTTTTCAAATTCACTTCTTGCTTTATTCTTTACTTCAATAATTGCTCAAGAGAAGTATCGTAAAGATTTTTTGCGTCTGCAACACTACCGAATGACTCTTCATCAATCACTATATCTTTTCCTTTCACATCACCAATATAACTGAACTCAACATCTTTGGTCATCATAAGATCAATGAACTTATCTTCCTTTTCTTTGGAAACAGAAACCACTACCCTGCCCTGTGCTTCACCAAATAAATAAGCGTCCTTACGAACTTCCTCATCAGTACCTATATCAAAGCCAAGTCCTCTGGGTATTCCAGACTCAACGAGCGTTACAAATAAACCTCCGTCAGAAACGTCGTGTGCCGACTGAACAAGACCTTTTGCGATAGCCTCCTTAACAGACTGCTGCATATCATACTCTTCATCCAGATCAAAATAAGGAGCTGGAGTATTTTTTACTTTGTGATATGAATACAAATACTCAGAAGAAGAAATATCATTCTGCACTTTACCGATCAAATAAATTTTATCACCCTCGTTTTTAAAATTGAGAGTCATGTGTTTAGACTTATCCTTTAACACACCCAGCATACCAATGGTTGGTGTAGGATGCACAGGACCTTCATAAGAAGATTGATTGTAAAAACTAACATTACCACCTGTTACAGGTGTTTCAAATTTGATACAGGCAGCACCCATTCCTTTTATTGCACCAACAAATTGCCAATACACTTCAGGGTTGTAAGGATTACCAAAATTAAGACAGTTAGTGATGGCACTTGGTTCGCCACCCGAGCAAACAATATTGCGGGCCGCTTCAGAAACCGCTATGGCAGTGCCTTTCTCAGGATCGGCATTTACATAGCGTGAATTACAATCAACTGTTAGTGCAATAGCTTTATTTGTTCCTTTGATATTTACAATCGCGGCATCCGATGGATTATTGGTAACCATATTTACCGTACCTACCATTGAATCGTATTGATTATACACCCAGCGTTTAGACGCAATATTGGGATGTGATAACAAATGACGGGCAGCTTCTTTCAGATCGGCAGGCTCCTTTACAGAATCAATTGAGAATTTTTTTGACTCGGCAAAATAGGCAGGCTCTTTGTACTCCCTGTTATAAATTGGCGCACCGCCTCCTAATACTAATGACTCAGCAGGAACATCAGCAACTTTTTCACCGTTAGTAAAATATTCTAAACGCCCGGTCTCTGTTACTTCTCCAATGATAGCGCAATTCAGATCCCATTTTTCAAACACTGCTTCCACATCTTTCTCTCTTCCCTTTTTTACTATAATAAGCATACGTTCCTGGCTCTCTGAAAGCAAAATTTCAAAAGGCTGCATATTCGCCTGGCGCGTTGGTACTTTATCCAGCCAGATGTGCATACCGTGTTTTCCTTTTGCACTCATCTCTGATGTTGAACAAATAATTCCCGCAGCACCCATATCCTGCATGCCAATAACAGCGCCTGTTTTAATTACCTCTAAAGTAGCTTCCAATAATAATTTTTCCGCGAACGGATCTCCCACCTGCACTGCAGGAAGATCATCTGCAGAATCTTCTGTAATATCTTTTGATGCGAACGCTGCTCCATGAATTCCGTCTTTACCTGTTGCGGACCCAACAATATAAACAGGGTTACCCAAACCATATGATGTTGCAGAAACAGTTTCACCTGCTTTTACAATTCCGGCGCTCATTGCATTCACGAGCGGATTAACATTATAACAATCGTCGAAAAAAACTTCGCCGCCAACTGTAGGAATACCAAACGCATTACCATAATCACCAATACCTTTTACAACACCTTTCACTAGCCATTTTGTTTTATCAGAATTTATATTTCCAAAACGTAAGGAGTTCAATTGCGCGATTGGGCGAGCACCCATAGTAAAAATATCACGGTTAATTCCACCCACGCCTGTTGCAGCGCCTTGGTATGGCTCAATAGCAGAAGGGTGATTATGGGATTCTATTTTAAATGCACAGCCTAATCCATCACCGATATCAACCAATCCGGCATTTTCCTCACCAGCCTCGGCCAACATATGCGGACCTTTTTTAGGAAGTGATTTTAACCACTTAATTGAATTTTTATACGAACAATGTTCGCTCCACATCACAGAATAAATACTTATTTCTGTGAAGTTTGGCGTACGCCCCAGGATCTCTTTTATCTTTTCAAACTCTTCGAGTAATAATCCTAATTGTTTGGCTGTTTCAACGGTTGCTAATTGTTCCTGCGTGGTAGTAGACATAGTTATAAATTATCGGTCAAATATACTCCTGTAAAGGTAAGAATAGCCCATAAAAGCCAATAAATTACTTTTCAACAACGGTAGAACAATTGCAAAACAATAGCGATTTCTATACTTAGTTAGCAATGTCTAAAATCAGATGAGCATTATATTTTCCTACCTTTGCTTGGTGGATAAGAATCTCTTTGTCATAGCAGGGTGTAATGGGGCAGGTAAGACTACCGTTTCTTATAGGTGGGTTCTAAAAATTCACTTTTAGAGATTTGACTAAAAATCGGAGAAC